>JAUVLX010000287.1 GCA_030600525.1 Desulfobulbus sp.
TTTTTACAGTGGGATTATTTTACGGGCAATTGGCATCCCTACCAATATGTTCACAGTGATGTTTGCCATAGGTCGACTCCCCGGATGGATTGCTCAGTGGAAGGAGAGCCAGGATGATCCCAACTGGAAAATCAGTCGCCCGCGCCAGATCTATACAGGTAATCAGGAGTATGATTATGTTCCTATTCACGCCCGCTAGCAATCTATAGAATCCGAGCTTATCAAGGTCCAGACCGTGACTTATGGATCACCGGACCCTATGAGATACTCACAAGGGGGACGCAATCTCCCCCTTTCCTTACCAATCATCTCAACAGCCTCTCAATCAACCTGATCTTTTTTGAATTATTTATCTTTCCGTAATGCTCTTACCTTGTCGATATATCGGCATGCCGAAAAATCAAGTTGCTGTCAATTTCAAGTGGTGCATATGCAACACCTCTGGTGGTGCAAATTGGTTTATATGAACCAATTTCCCATAGAGTTTTTCCACCCCCGCCAACCAAAAAACCTCTGTAAATAAACGGTTAGCAAGGACTTAGTTTTTTTGTCAGCTCATGGCACTAAACTAGCATGTTGCTTCGTATATGTACCAAGGCGTTAATGCAAACCTTTTTTTATTTGCTTTGATTAATGCCGAAAACAGAAGCAAAACACAGGGGCGGATGGTGGCTGTCGTTTACCCCCTGCGTCAACTGCACCGCAAAATGCTATCACGTAAGGAGAAAATGCCATGGCTGAATTTTTATCCCTATCCCCTTCAGGACTCCCTAAAGAATTTGATATGGAACAGTATTCTGAAAAACCGATGGTCTCGGTGGAGGAAAGGGAAGATCACATTGAGCTCAACTACATTTTTCCGGGTTTCACTGTGGGCGATGGAGAGCAGCAGGTAGACGACCTGACCTTACCATTCAAAGAAGTGGGAATATCTGGTTCTGGATTTGTCTCAGAGAGCGGAAAACCTCTCCTGCCCTCTTTTGGACGTTTCATACAAATTCCAATCGGTTGTGACTATGAGATTATTTGCAAAAAAAACAAACCTGTAAAATTTGATGATATTTTGATAACACCGGCCCAAGAACAGGCCACTGACCAGACTGATGAAATTGCAGTATTTGAGTATGATAGCGATGCCTACAAAGACGAGGCCCTGTACCCAGAAGATGTTGTGCAGGTCGGTGAACCTCAGAATCTGGATGATTATAAAGTATTGGCAATTCATGTGCGTCCGCTCCAGTTCAGTCCGGGTAAACGACAGTTAGTTGGTTATAGCAACATCAAAATAACCATCAAGTTCAGTGCCATGGATGGGGGCGAGGATGAGATGGAGGAGTTTTCCCTGACAGATCCTGCTGTCAACCGTGAAGGGTATGGTAACCTGATCCTCAATCCACGTCGTCGCATAGCTGAACGGATGCCGGTTAACCCTGTACCTGGACCTATCAGACCGCGCCCACGAGGTCCCGAGTTCCTCATTATTTATGATGACAAACTCAAAAATGCTGCCGAGGCATTGGCCAATTGGAAAAACCGTAACGGTCTTATTACCGAGACGGTATCCATCGCAACCGTGGGCAACTCGGTGGCAAAAATAAAAAAATACATACGGGATCGGCGTAAGTTCTTCCTTTCCCGCCTTCGCTATGTGCTACTTTTTGGTGATGTCGCGGCCATTGCCACAGAAGAACTATCAGGAAATACAACCGATCACTATTATTTCACAAAAAAAGAGGCAGCAAACGCCAATGATTGTGTCCTGCCGTGGGTCTCTGGTGGTCGTATTCCTGTCAGTTCACAGGGTGATGCAAAAGCAGTAGTGCAGCAGATTATTGAATACGAGCAAAAGCCACCCTGCGATCCCGACTATTATCGACGTATGACATTTGCCGCATATTTCCAGGATGACTGGCCCCAGGACGGGCGCGCCAATCGTGCCTATATGAAAACCATGGAAAGTATCCGCAACCATATGACCTCCATCGGCTTTGCCGTTGAGCGAGTATATGTTTCCAATAATCCCAATCCACAAAAATACAAGGACGGAACCAGTGTACCGACAGCGGTTCGCAATGCTATTGTTGAAGGTGATGATGCCACAGATATGCTGATATCTGAGACCTCTGAGGGGCAATTGGTGATGGGGCACCGTGATCATGGTAACGAGGCTGGCTGGGCCCATCCTTCTTTCCAAAAAGAACACCTGCAATCTATCTTAAGTTCTTACCCATCCATTTTCTATAGCATCAACTGCCTGACCGGACGCTTTGATTACAATTCCAGTGACAGTTTCGCCGAGGATATCATGGAAATGAAAGGCGGTGCACCTTCCTTGGTCGCTGCAACAGAGTTATCTGGTACATGGCGGAATGACAGCCTCATGAAGGGGTTATTTGATGCAACGTGGCCGGGTGTGATTGGTGGCTTCCCGGGAACCAATGCCAGCTATGCAATCAAATACAATCGTCTTGGCGACATCCTTAACTATGCAAAATCTTACCTACTGATTGCACATGGTACTAATTCTGGGGTTAAAGACCATTTCGAAATTTACCATGTTGTGGGTGATCCAACGCTACAATTGTGGGCGGAGGAACCAACACCAATCAGGCTCCGTGCCAGTGTTCTACGCAATACTTTAAACATCCATGTTAATCCTGCCCCCGCAGACGGTGTGGTCACCATCTGGTACCAGGGGAAACTGGTAAAACGCGCTGCCCTTTCCTCAAGGCGTATCAGTATACCGGTCGGCGAGTTACGGCTCACTCCGTCCCGGCGTCCTGCGTTGCGACGTTTCCTCTATGTATGCGTCTCAGCACCTGGGTACAGGTATACTCAAACTAGGGTAACGTTATAGGAGGAAGAAACTCTTTATTCGATTAAATGGCTCAGTCTGTCCGTCCCTGACAGGCTGAGCCATTATGAGAAAAGGGGCACACATAACTTCAACTAAGGAGCGCCATTATGGAAAGGCTCATATCTCCAAAAAAAAGTTGGATCAAGAAAAGGCGAAATACACGTGAGGGGGCGATGAGGGGAATAATCGTTATAACGAGAAACCTCTTCCCCCTGATATTACTAATTTTACTGACCAGCGTAGTTTTAACAGGCAGTGTGCAGGCGCAGACAGCTCCTGTCCCTCGCGCTGTTGTCCCTGCTGGTACTGCTCCGGAAGCAATGTCGGATATGCTCACCCCACTTCAATTGGGTGAGAACTCCGTGAGTATCGATGGTGCGGAGTGGCTTCAGTTGCAATTTGTAGATTTTCAGCTTGGCAAGAACGGTATACTGGTTATTAGCGATGCCGTAGGACAGTCACAAACCTTTACCCAGGATCAGCTTCAAGACTGGGAAGGTCTGACTGCTGTTTTCAACAGCTCAAAGCTCACAATTACCCTTATCCCCGACGAAAGTACTCCTGGTGAAAGCGAGAAAATTTCGGCGACTATTGGAGAAATCATCATTGGTTTGCCTGTCATCGAAATGGAAGACGGTGCATTTGACGGACCGCAGCCACTCCGCGATCTCTTTGGCGATGATTTAAAACGATATATTCCGTTAGATCCTCCAGTACCTTTGGATAACGGCGGAGATGCATCATTGGAGGAAAGTGAAGTTGTAGATACAATTTGTGGCTCTGACAACCGGGTTTCAGCCAATCATCCGTTGGTTGGACGTATTATGCCGATCGGCTGTACTGGCTGGATTATTCAAGGGGGAGCGATACTGACTGCCGGGCACTGTATAAGCTCGTCCACCAAGACCGTCGAATTTAATGTTCCCGCTTCCAAGTCAAATGGTACCACGGTCTCCCCTGCGGTTCGTAACCAGTATAAGGTAATCACCAGCTCGATTGTGAAAGGCTATACAGGAATTGGAAATGATTGGGCTATGTTTCGGGTCCTCCCGAACACGGAGACCGGATTGATGCCGAGTGCTGCTCAAGGTGGAACTTTCCAGCTTTCTAATACAATTAATCCCAGCAAGGTACGGATTACCGGATACGGGGTCGATGGACCAGCCCCCCCAAACGGGAGTTATGGCAACCCACCTCCTCGGAATGCTGATAACCAGACCCTGCAGACCAATAGCGGCAATTTAACTGAAAATAAAATAACTGGACCAAGTTTGGCGAAGTTGCGTTACAAGGTCGATAGCCAGGGCGGCAATTCAGGCGGGCCGGTAATTGTAGCAGGGAACAACAATCTCACCATCGGTATCCATACCAATGGTGGCTGTTCAAGCAGTGGTAGTGGGGCCAATGCTGGCACTAGTTTTCGCAACCAGGTACTGTGGAAGGCGATCAATGCTTTTACCAGCACCGATGATATTATCTGGCAACATCGCAACGGGCAGGTTCATTACTGGCCGATGCAGAACGGCAAACGCCAAGGCGGGATCAATATCTACAGCCGGGTTGACGGCAGCTGGCATCTCATGGGTGCCGGTGATGTGAATGGTGACGGCACCGACGACATCGTCTGGCAACATCGCAACGGTCAGGTCCATTACTGGCCAATAAAAAACGGTAAACGACAGGGCGGGATCAACATCCATACCCCGGTGGGTGGTGACTGGAACCTAATGGGTGTTGGTGATGTGAATGGTGACGGCACTGATGACATCGTCTGGCAGCATCGCGACGGTCAGGTCCATTACTGGCCAATAAAAAACGGTAAACGACAGGGCGGCATCAACATCCATAGCAAGGTGGGTGGCAACTGGCATCTTATGGGCGTCGGTGATGTGAACGGTGACAGCACTGATGACATCGTCTGGCAGCATCGCAACGGTCAAGTCCATTAC
>JAUVLX010000372.1 GCA_030600525.1 Desulfobulbus sp.
TTCTTCAGTTTAATGGTAAATGCTTGGCTGTGGCAGCGCATAGAACTGATACGGACACAGCACCCGTCAATCGGAATCGGTGTATCACTAAGCCCAAGAATTTTGTTGGTTTCACTCACTCCTTTCCATTCCTCACGGGTCTGCCCGTTTTCCATGGGCACATCGATCCAGGGAATAAGGCTCGCAGCCAATGGCGCACCAAAGTTAGCCGTGGGAAACATGGAATTTCTGATACTTTCTGTTACATTTTTATCCACATCAAGGATGGATGAGGCCGGATCATCAAGAAGCATACCTGCATTCTCGCCGATAATACGCATCTGCTCCACCAGTTCCTTCATATTCTTGGCACCAGCACCGGAGGCAGCCTGGTAAGTCTGGGAACTGACCCACTGAACCCAGCCTTTTTCAAAAAGACCGCCCAGAGCCATCAACATTAAAGAAACCGTGCAATTACCACCTACAAACTTCTTAATCCCACTTGAAAGCCCCTGGTCAATAACCGATCTATTGACAGGATCAAGCACAATAATGGAATCGCTGTCCATGCGAAGTTTGGAAGCCGCATCGATCCAGTACCCCTGCCAGCCTTTACTGACAAGTTGGGGGTACACAGCCCCTGTATAGTTCCCCCCTTGACAGGAGACAATGATATCAAGCTCTGCAAGCTGCTCAATATCGTGTCCGTCCAGCAATTGATAGCTGGTTCCAGCAATTTCTGGACCAGCCTGCCCAGCCTGGGAGGTTGAAAAAAATCGAGCTTCATACCCCTGAAAATCGTTTTCGTCCCGCATCCTTTGCATCAAAACGGAGCCAACCATACCCCGCCAACCAACAATACCTACTTTTTTCATGGTTCTTCTCTTCTTATTTCTCTAGGAGTCTATTTCTAAATGCCACAACAACGTAGGCTAAAGTATTTACAACGTCATCTTTTTTTGAGACGCAAATGTTTTCGTAACTCATCAGCAATCAAGGGTGCCACCGAGAACACCTGCAGCAAATCGTCAGTGCAGGCCCCAGGATAGGTATCTGCACCAATGATACAGTTAATACCCCTGTCTGCAAAACGCTGCCTGGCCTCTCCGGCAAGCACCAGGTGGGTTGCCATCACAGCAACATCAACAGCACCGGCTTCATAACAGCGATCAACAGTCTGCAACATGGAGCCACCAGTACGGATCATGTCATCACAGATAACCGCAGTCTTGCCTTTGACAACCCCCGATAACTGACCAACAACGGTCTTATCCACATCGTATCTATCCTTATTGGCTGCTGTATGAGGGCAATCCAACAGTCCTGCCAGCCGCGACACTCGTTTACTAAAGCCATAATCAGGGGAAACAAGCACAAAATCCTTAAGACCAAGTCGGCGAATTTTTTCGACACCATATCGTTCCGTCCACAGGTGACGGGTACGAATCTCTCCTGAATGAGCATGCAGTACCGCCTCGGAATGAAGATCCACAAAGGCAACATAGTTGGGACGGGTTCGAAAGATCTGCCTCGTCCTGGTTATACCCTTGGGTATTTCCCAGGATTCCGGCCGCACTCTTTCCATGGTCGAGTATCCAAGATACGGGATGACCACATTCACAGAAAGAGCATTCCAATAGCGCGCACCGGCAATGAGATCTACCAACTCCTGCTGGGCACTATCATCAGGTGTTGATGCTATAATGACAACATGCTTACTTGCCACCTCTGTGGGAAAGGCATGATAGATCTCACCGTCGGCAAACTGCTGCCGTTGCATCTCGGTGCGCACTACCCGTAACTCGGTGGCAACCTTCTCAGCCAATGCTTCCGCAGCAATATTGTTGGTAAGCAGAATATTACTTCGTTTTGCCATATGCTTCCCCTTGCAGGTGTTTACATGTTCACTTCAGTGCAGCAACAATGGCATCGCCCATGGCAACAGTTGACACTGGTGTTGATTCTGCGGTGGCAATATCTTCTGTCAGAATGCCTTGTTCCAGGGTTACAGAGACAGCATTTTCTATGGCATCGGCTGCAGCTTCCTGCCCCAGACTGTAACGAAGCATCATCGCTGCAGAAAGAATCTGGGCTATGGGATTTGCTTTCCCAAGACCGGCAATGTCAGGCGCAGAACCGCCAGCAGGTTCATAAAGACCGAATTTTTCAGCATTGAGACTTGCAGATGCCAACATACCCATGGACCCGGTAATCATCGCGGCCTCATCAGAGATAATATCGCCAAACATATTGCCACACAGCATCACATCAAACTGCTGAGGATCACGGACCAGTTGCATGGTTGCATTGTCAACATAGATATGATTGAGCTCCACATCAGGATACTCTTTAGCAATCTCATTGACCACCTCACGCCACAGGACCATGACAGTCAGTACGTTGGCCTTGTCCACGGATGTCACTTTCTTGCTGCGGACCTGAGCGGCTTCAAAGGCCATTCTTGCAATACGTTCAATTTCTAATCTTTTATAGACCATGGTGTCCCAGGCCTTTTCTTCGGGACCGCTTCCTTCCCGGCCCTTGGGCTGACCAAAATAGATTCCAGAGGTTAATTCCCGGACAACAAGGATATCAAACCCTTCACCAACTATATCACTTCGCAAAGGACAGGCTGCAGCAAGTGAAGGAAAGACCTTAGCCGGTCGCAGGTTACAAAAGAGGTCAAAGTGCTTACGCAGGGGCAGGAGTGCGGCTCTTTCCGGTTGCTTTTCAGGGGGTAAATTTTCCCATTTAGGGCCACCAACCGAGCCAAACAATACAGCGTCACTCTCT
>JAUVLX010000234.1 GCA_030600525.1 Desulfobulbus sp.
GAACATTCAGGAGCTGGCGACCGCTGCAGAGCAGAATGTGAATGTGAAAGTGATTGTTCTAAATAATCAATCGCTCGGCCTGGTTCGTCAGCAGCAGAAACTGTTTTATGACGAGCATATCTTTGCATCCGAGTATAAACACCGGGTTGATTTTGCAACAATTGCCAGGGGCTTTGGCATGAAATCTTTTGATGCCGGTGATACCCTTATCTTGGACGAACTGCTCACCGTTGCCCTGCAGACGCCTGGACCCTGCCTGATAAATATTCCAGTTGATATAAATGAAGAGGTCTACCCCATTGTCCCACCTGGTGCAGCCAACTCTGTTATGATTGGAGGGAACTATGAGTGCGCATAACAAACAGCCGATTGCTGTTCTTGAACTGCTTGTCCGTAACCACCCTGGGGTGATGTCCCATGTATGCGGCTTGTTTTCCAGGCGTGCCTATAATGTGGAGGGGATTGTCTGTTTGCCGGTTGCTACCGGTGAAGCCAGTAAGATCTACTTGCAGGTGAGCGAAGAAGAACGGCTGGACCAGATAATGAAACAGATACAGAAACTCTCAGATGTGGAGGGAGTGGTCCGGTATACAGGGGATCATCCTGTATTTACTGATATCGCAAAGTACTTTGCCCATTAGTGGCGTTGGTTGATGAGAGCAGGTGGTATATCGGCTTTTATGCGTTGTCTGCATGCCACCGGTTAGGGACATTTAGCCGGTGGCAGCAGGAACTATGGATTTCCTCTTTATCAAATATCGGTGAGCATATAGTCCACAGTGGTGACGACCCTGACTATTTTGCGGTAGGGACTGTTCCGGTCACGGTCGACGATTGAGAAAATACCCTGGCGTGCATTTCTTATTTTACCGACAACACTCCCGGAGTCACGGGCAAATTGTTCTGCTGCCTTACGCGCCCCTTCGGTTGCTTCCCTGATCATATCCGGCTTGATGCTGTTGAGGGTGGTGTACAGAAATTCAGGTCGCATCTGATATTCATCTCCTGTCAGGACGATCCCTTGTTTGATCAGTTCGCTTGATTTGCTCATAAGTTGTCGAACCAAGTCAACATTTTCAGAGCGTACTGTTAGGGTAGCGCGGGCAAGGTAGCGATACTGTCGCTGTTGGTTGGCAGGGTTGTATTTTCTTGCCTGAAAGTCGGTGATGTCCGGTGGATTGGTGGTGATATCTGTCGGTTGTATGCCGCGTGTGGTCAGAAACGTGCTAACTGCTGCCTGCCTTTTCTGCATTATTTCATAGAGTTTTGGCAGTTCATTGCCTGCTTCGGCGAAGGAAAGAGGCCAAATAACCAGATTGGCATCCACCTCCCGTTCTGCCAGTCCTTTAACCGTGACATAGCGATCAGCATCCTTAAAGGAAAGGAGCGCTTCACCGCTGAGAAATGCAGCACCGATAAGGCCAAGAGCAATGAGGAGGCCGAGTATAAAAGCTGCTGTTGGACTGTTGGTACGCATGGGGGCTTCTCCTTATGTTACATATTTACTTCGCTTACAAGCTTACAAGGCTGTGTCAATTTCCTGCTGCATGGTAGTAATGATATGCTGCGGGTTCTCTGCATCTCGGATAGGTCGGCCAATCACCAGGTAATCGGCACCGTCTGTGATGGCCTTGCCCGGAGTGGCAATTCGCTGCTGATCATTAGCGGCAGAACCGGCAGGGCGGATGCCTGGAGTTACCATGATGAAGTCGTGGCCCAGTTTTTGTCTGAGTGCTGCTGCTTCTCTGGCAGAACAGACAATGCCGTGGCTGCCGCAGGCAAGGACTGCTGCTGAGCGTTGTTCAACCAACTGGTCAACCGTTCCCTGAAAATGAAGTTCTTTCAGGTGCTCCTCTCCCATACTGGTCAGGACTGTGACCGCAAGAATGTTTATATCCGTGCCAGCTGCTAATGCTGCCTCTACAACCGGGGTGTAACCGTGCACTGTGGTCAGGGCGACTCCTCTGTCGGCGAACTGTTTTATCGCCAGGGTGACAGTCGCTGGTATGTCGTAGAGTTTAAGATCGAGCATCACCTTGTTGCCCCGGCCTACAATATGATCGACTACAGGCCAGCCACCGGCAAAAAAGAGCTGCAGTCCAACCTTGAAGAACTTGATCTGATCGTCAAGCTGTTCCACCAGTGCAGCCGCCTGTTTCGGATCAGCCACATCCAGCGCAAAAATGATCCTTTCATTGAGTGGAATGTGGTGATTTTTCATGCAGCGATCATCTCCTCTGTGAGCATGCGATCAGCAAAATCGAGAACAAACTGGCGCTGCGCTGGCGTTGCCTGGGCAATACAGGAGCAGTGCATATTGCTCGCGCTACGAACAAGCAGTTCAAATTTTACAGAGTCTTTTTCCAGAATGACTGAAAAGTAAAAGGGCCCGCAGTCATCATGCCCCATCTGCTTTTCGCCCAAGAGATCCGGCGGTACCTCAAGGAAAAAGACACCTACCAGAGAGCCTGGTTTAAGGGTTCGTTTGAGATAATTGTCAAGGTTGTCTTTTTCAAGAAAAGAAAGTTCATCAATCATGAAATAGCGCATGGTTTTCCTCAAAGCTTTTTTATATTTTAGGGTATCTTGGAAAAGTAGATTTTTCGATCAAGGTCAGGTCAGCCCCGATTCCGAGGCATGGATAAAATTTTTTCAATAACGAGGTAAGCGCAGACTCCGAGAGATTGGAAGAAAAATCCATTTTCAAGGTAGCCTTTAGAGAAAGTCGGCGGCAAGGGCGGCAAGGTGACTGCGCTCAGCGCGGGTCAGGGTTATATGCCCGCAGGCACTTTGGCCCTTGAGCCGCTCAACAGTGTAGGTGAGCCCATTGCTGCTTGCATCCAGGTAAGGGTTGTCGATCTGCTCCGGATCGCCGGTGAGTACCATTTTTGTGCCTTCTCCGGCTCGGCTGATGATGGTTTTTACTTCATGGGGGGTCAGATTTTGTGCTTCGTCAATAATAACATACTGGCGGGAGATAGAACGGCCCCGGATATAGGTTAATGCTTCCAGTTCAATCACTTCGTTTCGGATCAGTCCGTTGACCATCTGCTGAGATGTTTCTGAGTCATCATCGTGATGAGTGAGCCCCATTAGGTATGAGAGGTTGTCAAAGATCGGCTGCATCCACAGCTTCATCTTTTCATCCTTGGATCCGGGAAGATAGCCGATATCCCTGCCCAAGGGAATAACCGGTCGCGAGACCAGCATTTTCTCATAGCGGTTTTCCTGGAGGGTAGAGGCAAGTCCTGCAGCCAGGGCGAGCAGGGTTTTGCCTGTGCCTGCCTGGCCGATCAGGGAAACCAAAGGGATGTCTGGATTCATAAGCAAATCCAGGGCCACCCGTTGCTCCATACTTCTGGGCTTGAGGTGGTAGACGGCCTCGTATGCAGAACTGATCGGGACAACCTCTGAACTGTTTATTGCCCGGCCAATGCCGGTGTGCTTTTCATTGCCTTTATCTACCAGGAGCACGAACTCGTTGGCCTGGAGGCCGTCCGTGTCCAGTGTCTGTCGACCATTTTGATACAGCTCATTAATGGCCTCCGCCGGTACGGTGAGTTGCTGCCAGCCGGTATAGAGTTGGTCAAAATCTGCTTTCTCCTGCTCAAAGTCCATCACCTCAATACCAAGGGCATCAGCCTTTAGGCGGGCATTGATATCCTTGGAAACAAAAATGGCTTTCTTGCCCTTCTGGCTAAGGTTATAGGCCGTGGCAATAATATTGTTGTCTGGGATGGTTAGGTTCAGGCAGGTGTCGCTCATTTCCTCCTTGTCAATTGTGATGCGTAGGGTACCGCCGGAATCAAGCGGTACTCCTGTGCCAAGGCACCCTTTCGCCCGCAAGCGATCAAGGGTGCGTATTACATCACGGCTGTTTCGCCCGAGTTCGTCGTTGTTCTTCTTAAACTTGTCCAGTTCCTCTATCACTGTCATGGGGAGGACGACGGTATTGTCGGAAAAGGAGAAGATTGCACGGCTGTTATGGAGCAGTACATTGGTGTCGAGAACAAAGAATTTTTTAGGCATAGAGCGGGTGCTGATCGGATTGGTAAGGTTTACAGGTCAAGAAAGGTCGTGTCTTTGTTAAGAAGTTCGTAGCCATTCTTTTTAACGATGACCATGTTTTCCAACCGGATACCGCCCCACTCGGGCAGGTAGATTCCCGGTTCAACCGTGACCACCATGCCTGTTTTGAGTTTTTTGCGGCTCATGGGTGACAGTCGAGGCTCTTCATGAACGGCAATACCAACACCATGGCCAAGACTATGCTGAAAGGCCTCTCCATAGCCACCATCCTTGATGACCTGACGTGCAGCCTGATCAACATTCTTGCAGGTTGCACCGCTGCGGATAGCCTTCATGCCTGCCAGTTGGGCCTTGCGTACAAGTCGCAGCCTTTTCTTGAAGGTGGAATCCGGCTTGCCGGCGATAAAGGTACGGGTCATGTCTGAGCAGTATCCCTTATAAATCAGTCCCATGTCAATGAGTACAATTTCCCCTGCTTCAAGGACTCTATCCGTTGGGATGGCATGGGGTTTGGCAGCGTTTGTGCCAAAGGCGACAATGGTGTCAAAACTCGGTTTTTCAGCACCGAGTTCGTGCATGGTCAAGTCAATTGCCAGGGCAACTTCCCGTTCGGTCATGCCTGGCTCGATGCTGTTATACACCATCTTGAAAACCAGTTCATTCAACCGGGTTGATTCGCGAAGCAGCTCCAGCTCATCTTCGGACTTGATGATCCGCATTCGCTCGATCATCTCGGCAACCGGCTTGAGATTGATGCCGGTTTTTGCAGCCATCTTTGAGAGGCGGGCAGCTGTGGAATGCAGGGTGTAGTTGCTCTCAAAGCCAAGGTTTGCGACACCCAATGAAGGCAGTAACTTTTTGAGGAGTTTAACCGGCCCTTTTGGATAATTTTGTACCTGGTAGCCTTTTGCCTCTTCTTCGGCCTGCAGGGTAAAGCGGGAATCGGTAAGCAGGTAGGGTGTGCCGCTGCAGGGAATGAGCAATATCCCGGATGTCTCCTGGATACCATGGTCACTGGCCGTGTATCCGCTGAGGTAACGTCTGTTTTCCGGTTGGGTGACAAGCAGAGCGTCGATTTTTTCTTTTTTTAAGGTCTTTTGGAGCTTTTTTACTCGTTGGGGGTGCGATAGCCTACCCATGATCACACACCAAGTCGTTGTTTGAGTTGCTCTCGGTACTGTTGCAGGGCCTGTTCGTATTGCCCGTTGAGATCGCCTTCAATGCGTGCCCACTCTTCTTTGAACTGGGGCTCAAGCGTTGGGTCGATCTGCATACCCTCTGATGACATCCCTTTTTGAACAAGCATTTGTTCGATCTGCATCTGTACCTGCCCCTTGAGTTGCTCGTAATATTGCTCTCTGTGTTTTCCGTACTGGCCGGTAATGCTTTGCAGTTCACCGCACATGGTTGCAAGATCACTTGCCCCGCCTCCAAGTTCGATAATGCCGTTGAGGGCGGTGTCGATACGTTTTGTGGCCTCTTCATCGCGGGCAAGAAAGACGTTGCGCAGCAGTACTTCAAACATGCCCTTGCGGATAGAATCTTGCTGCGGGGCAGGTTGTTGGTCAAGGGTTTCAGTCAATGGTGCTGCCTGTTGGTTGAGAAATTCTGCAGCCAGCTGCATCCCTTTTTTATGGGCAGCATCCTGTTCCATTTCGTCGGATGTGGCCATACCCATGCGGGCGGCTCTTTCCATTACCAGGTCCATGGTGGATTTGATTT
>JAUVLX010000310.1 GCA_030600525.1 Desulfobulbus sp.
CAGTATCCTGAAATATCGACTGCTATGGTGGACGACAAACTTGATGCAATCCTTGCAAGCGGGGCCGACACGGTCACGGGGTGCGACATTAGCTGTCTGATGAATATCAAAGGACGGGCATCAAGGCGCGGAGAGTCGCTGCAGGTATTGCATATTGCCCAACTCCTTGAACCCGTTTGCGGAGGAACCCATGAGTAAACAATCTGCCGAGGCGTCGTACACCGATCGTGCCCACCAGGGGCTCAACAATCCCCCCCTGCAAAAGGGCCTGCGAAGCATACAGCAAGGATATGGTCAAGGTGCCATGCGGATATGGGACTCTCTTGAAGACCCTGCACTGAGAAAACGGGTTAAAGCAAAAAGAGAATCCACCCTGGCCCACCTCGATATTGTCCTGGAAGAACTGACAAAAAACATCCAGCAACGAGGGGGAAACGTTTTCTTTGCCCCTACAGCCAAGGATGCAGTGAACTATGTGTTGGATATAGCATCCAAAAAGAAGGTGCAGCACGTCGTTAAAGGAAAATCCATGACCTCGGCAGAGATCGGAATTGACGATGCTCTTGAACAAGCCGGGATTAATGTGGTTGAGACAGACCTGGGAGAGTATATCATTCAACTCAACCAGGATACCGCCTCCCATATTATCGCTCCCTGCATCCATCTAAATCGAGAACAAATTGGCCGTCTTTTTAATGAAAAACTGGACATTCCCTACACCGATGATCCGCCGACCTTAACCCAGGAAGCAAGAAAAGCCCTGCGCAAACAACTGCTTTCTGCAGACATGGGTATAACCGGCTGCAACATTGCATGTGCTGAAACCGGGCATATATCGCTGGTCTCAAACGAAGGCAACATCAGGATGGCGACGACCATGCCCAAAATCCATGTCGCCTTGATGGGAATGGAACGGGTGGCAGCAACCATGGACGAGCATGCATCCCTGCTGCAACTCCTGACCAGGGGGGCTGCTCTGCAGAAGCTCTCGACTTATGTCAGTTTTCAGGGAGGCCCGAGTGAAAAAGGATCCCCTGACGGGCCAGAAGAATTCCACCTGGTTATTATCGACAACGGTCGCTCGAAGATTCTTGGTGATCCAGACTTTAAAGAGGTGTTGTCCTGTATTCGCTGCGGTGCCTGCCTCAACATCTGTCCTGTATATGGCCGCATTGGAGGACATGCCTACAACTCCCCTTACAGCGGCCCCATAGGGGCGGTTATCACCCCCCTGTTGCAGGGCATAAACAATCATGCGGACCTGTGCAAAGGAGAGACCCTGTGCGGTGCCTGTAGGGAAGTCTGTCCTGTGGAAAATGATCTGCCCCGAATGCTCTCTGCCCTGCGTCACAAACTGGCTTACGGCGATGCAAAGTGGAATGTTACCCCTCACGATAAGAATGAAAAACGATTTTTTGCCTTCTGGAGTAGAATTGTCCGAACGCCGAAGCTGTATCACTTGCTTATACGGGTGAGCGGCATGCTGCAGCGCCCCTTTCTGGACCCAGACAACATGTTTTCCAAACTACCAGGTAAAATCAAGGGATGGACTACCACAAGGGACCTGCCTCCGATTGCCGAATCCTCTTTCAGGCATAGGTGGCAACAAAACAGGATAACCCCACCAAAGCACGTTGGACATAACAGTCAAGAGGATCACCATGAATAACCATGACCTGTTTTTAAACAAACTGCACACAATCTGCAGCCAGAATCAAGAGCAAAGAACAGCTACAACTTTTTCTGAACTGGCCCAGGCCCATAAACAGATCCCCTGCCCGGTTACCGCTAGCAGTAGTCCTACGCAACAAGACCTTGTTGCTCTTTTCCAGCAAAATGCGATCCCACTGAACCTGCAGGTACACTACTGCCACGGATGGCAGGACGCAGCCGCAACCATCGCAGCCATTGCTCAAAAAAGCAGCCTGGAATTCACTACGCAAAAAGAAATTATAGCCCACGACCACCCGGATCTTCAACAATTGGACCTGGCCCCGCTTTTTGCCAGGCAGAAGATTCCGTTCCATCTCACCTGTGGAGAAGGAACCGAAATACAAAAAAACACTCGCAACAGTTTCATAGGGATCACAGCAGCCGATTGGGGAGTGGCAGAATCAGCAACCCTTATACAGCTGACGGGTGATGGACGTCCGCGATCCACCTCACTGGTTCCTTCCATTCACATTGGTGTGTTACCGATAAACAGACTGCTCGCAACCCTGGAACAGGCCTATGCTATACTCATGAACACTCCACTGCCTGACTCGTTTGTCTTTATCTCTGGCCCATCGAAAACTGCAGACATTGAGGCCCACATGGTGCACGGCGCCCACGGGCCCAGGGAGATGCATACCATCTTAGTTGATATGGAGGGGGAACCAGTGTAATATGAGGGTCTCACCTCAAAGGAGTCGCTGCCATGAGCTTTCCCTTTCGATCGGTTTCACGTATCCTCCTGCTTTACGCATTTCTCTGCTGCACCTTGTGGAGTCCCCCGTCCCATGCTGCTGAGTCATCCCCCCAGGCCCTTGCCATTCTTGAACATGCCATAGACTACTGGCGTGGCACCAGCTCCATTGCCACCTTTTCCCTTACCATCCATCGCCCTGACTTTGAACGGACCATGAGCATGAAAGGCTGGACAAAGGGACGGCAAAACGGTCTGTTCTTTGTTCTGAGCCCGCCCAAAGACGCTGGCAACGGTACCCTCAAAAAAGGCAGAGAAATGTGGACCTACAACCCGAAAATAAATCGGGTCATCAAATTGCCACCCTCGATGATGAGTCAATCCTGGATGGGCTCGGATTTCTCCAATGATGATCTTGCCAAATCTGACAGCGTGCTCGACGAATATACCCATCGCATCACCGGTGAGGAAGTCATTGACGGCCTTACCCATTACACCATCGAGGCCATGGCCAAAGAAGAGGCTCCGGTTGTGTGGGGCAAGCAGGAACTGTTGGTAAGGGAAGATGATATCCTCCTGCGCCAATCCTTTTATGACGAAGACATGATCCTAGTTAAAGAAATGATAGCCAGCGACATTACCTCGCTCGATGATCGTCTCTTTCCCAGGCGCTGGGAGATGCGTCGGGTTGACAAAGACGATCAGTACACCCGGCTTAAATACCAGGATATAGTCTTTGATGTGGACATCAAAGACACCACCTTCTCTCTGATGAGCCTCAAACAAAAAGGACGCTAACCATGGGCGACCTGATCCTTGCATGGCGCAATGTTTGGCGAAATCCAAGACGTTCTCTCCTGACCATCCTGGCTATCGTCTTTGCCGCGGTCCTGCTCGTCTTTATGCTTTCGTTTCAATTCGGCTCCTACGAGGACATGATCAATGCTACGGTCCGGCAAAGCACGGGCCACCTGCAGGTGCAGGCGCCTGGCTATCATGATCGCCAGGAAATGCATCTCGCGGTTGCAAACGCTCAAAGCCTTGTCGCTGAAATAGAGCCCATGGCCGGGGTAAACAATGTCTCTCTACGTTCAGAAGCATTTGGTCTGGTTTCCGGGGAAAAGCGGAGCCGGGGAACAACCATCTTTGGTATCCAGCCGGAAAAAGAAAACAAGATCACCACCCTGCCCAGGCAAATCAATCAGGGAAGATATCTTACCAAAAATGATCACGGCGTTGCCCTGCTCGGCTCTCTACTTGCCAAAAGGCTCCAACTTTCCATCGGCGATGAATGCACCATGCTTGGCCAGGGAAAGGACGGCTCCATTGCCGCAGCCCTGTTTACCATTATCGGAATATATACAACCGGAATTGATGCCGTTGATCGGGCAACAGTTCACATTACCATTGATGACTTCAATGACATCTTTTTCATGGAAAAGGCTGCACACCGGGTCATAATCACAGCCGAGCACCTTTCAGACATTGCACCCATCACCCGTAGCCTGCGAAACAATCCTGCTTTTCAGTCGCTTGAGATACTCACCTGGGATAAACTGGCGCCAGGTCTCAGGCAATCCATGGAGCTCGATTTAATCAGCGGCATCATCATGTATATAATCCTGGTGGTGGTGGTAGCCTTCAGTGTACTTAACACCTTTTTCATGGCCTTTTTTGAACGGACCAGGGAGTTCGGTGTTCTCCTTTCCATTGGTGCCAGGCCTGCTCGTCTGGTGCGAATGATTCTGGCTGAATCAATGTTCCTGACCCTGACCGGAATTTTCATAGGCACCATGATAGGCATAGGGCTGACGCTTTATTTCAGCCACCATGGCATCAGTTTCGGGGATGGCGGTGAACTCTTGGCCCAATATGGATTTGAAGATCGTTTTTATCCCCGACTTTCCTGGTTGTCGGCCTGCCTTGGCCCAGCCCTACTGCTGGTAATCACGTTCTTCACTGCCCTT
>JAUVLX010000176.1 GCA_030600525.1 Desulfobulbus sp.
CCTGCCCATGTCATCTATAAAGGGGAGTTATCTCCGGAAGCGCTGGAAGAATAATAAATTATTTTGCGGTTAACCCGGATTTCTCATCAGTTCAGGCAGCGTCAGGTTCAAAGTTTTTGGCTATGAATAGGTAAGCGTAGACTCCGATAGTAGTCTATATTCATTGCCAAAATACTGAAGAAAATGATGTTGGATGGACTGGCTTTTGGTGAACATTGTGAAAAATATAACTCCATGTGACTTTGTATAACATAAAGAAATTGTTAGCAATTGGACAAATTGACACGATGTTCATGAGAAATTTGGGTTAAAGTTGCTTGAACAAAATTATCGCGGGATTTGTCGGTGAGGAAATACCAGACCGATGGAATAAAGGGTATCTTGAATAATTAGAATTTTCGGACAAGATTGAGGCATGCTTTAAAAATTACCGCAGGCATATAATAAATATCGGAGTCTTCGCTTACCTCCGAGGATAATTTTTTGAGCATAATGAAGATATTGGGTGAAAAGGCAATTCTGCAAGATGGCCTAAAGATTGTGTGGCATACTCAAACAGTGAAGAGTTTGCCTCAAGGAGAAGTAAAGTAAATGGTTAGGATACAAGGTGCACTAACAGCAATGGTAACCCCTATGCTCAACGGAGAGATCGATGAGCAAGGGATGATTGATTTTATTGAGTTTCAGATTGAAAATGGCATTCATGGCCTGGTTCCATGCGGCACCACAGGAGAGTCCGCAACTCTTGGGTTTGCAGAGCATAAACGTGTCATCGAACTGACGGTTAAGGCTGTTAATGGACGGGTGCCGGTTATAGCAGGAACAGGAGCCAACAATACGCTGGAGGCAATAGAGTTGACAGCCTCGGCAAAGGACAGCGGCGCTGATGCAGTGCTGTCTGTTGTGCCCTATTACAACAAGCCCAGCCAGGAAGGCCTCTATCAGCACTTCAAAACAGTGCTTGAGGCAGTCGATATCCCGATGATTCTTTATAACGTTCCAGGGAGAACCGTTACTAATATGCTTCCGGAAACGGTTGCCCGTCTGGCGCAGTTACCCAATGTGATCGGCATTAAAGAGGCCTGCGGTTGTCTTAATCAGATAAGTCAGATTATACAGAGCTGTCCCAAGGATTTTGCAGTCCTTTCTGGCGATGATTTTACAGCAATGCCAACCGTTCTTATCGGCGGTAAAGGCGTTATTTCGGTTGTTTCCAACCTGCAACCAGGAAAGACCTCGGCTATGATGGAAGCCGCACTCAACGGCGATCTGCAGAAGGCCAATGGGTTGCACTACGAGCTTTTCTCTTTAATGGGGGCTCTATTCTGTTACCCCAGCCCTGGTCCGGCAAAAAAAGGACTGCAGCTCATGGGCAAAATTCAGTCACCGGAAGTTCGATTGCCGATGACTGAAATTGATGAACCAGCCGAAGAACAACTGACCAAGTGTATGCGTGAGTGTCAACTTCTCCCGTAAATCATCACTACATGCCCTTACACAAGGATAGATACATTATGACAAAGGTAATTGTTGCCGGTGCTGGCGGCAGAATGGGACAGAGAATATCGCAGATGGTTCTGCAACAGGAGGGGCTGGAACTGGCAGCTGCTTTTGAACATCCCGATAGTTCTGTACTCGGAGAAGATGTAGGCGTTATAGGCGGGTTTGGTGCTACCGGAGTGCTTATTGCTCCAGGTTTGGAATCGGTAATAGAATCGGGTGATGTAATTATTGATTTTACCTTCCATGAGGCAACCATTGCGTTTGCGAAGATTGCTGCTACCCACGGAAAGGCGATGGTTATTGGCACTACCGGCCTTAATCAGGAACAACTCACGACACTTTCCGGGTTATCTGATAAAAATTTCCCCTGTGTCCATTCGCCTAATATGGCCGTTGGTGTGAACGTCCTTTTTAAGTTGGTTGAGAAGGCCGCCGCCGTTTTAGGAGATGCTTATGATGTGGAGATTGTTGAGGCGCACCATCGAATGAAAAAGGATGCGCCATCAGGAACCGCTTTGAAACTTGGGGAAATGGCTGCTTCAGCCCTTGGTAGAGACCTGAATGATGTCGGGGTTATGGAACGTAACGGCATTATCGGTGAACGAACTGACAAGGAAATCGGTATCCAGTCCATCCGTGGCGGAGATATTGTAGGCGAACACACTGTGTATTTTGCCGGTGTTGGCGAACGAATTGAGATTAGTCATAGAGCCACCAATCGTGATAATTTCGCGAGAGGGGCCGTACTTGCCGCAGCTTGGGTTAACGGTAAGGCGAACGGGATGTATACAATGTTCGATGTACTGGACTTGGATAATTTTTAATCTGAGATTGCTTCAGAAAAAAAACATTAGCTCTATTTTAAATCATCGTGCAGTCTCCTTTCCCTGATTTCCCCCATCAATTTTGTGTGAGCTTCGGCTCAAATCTTGGGGACTCGCTGCACATTGTTTTACATGCTTGGAGACGACTGCAAGAGGACCATAGTGTTGGGTCAGTAGAGCTTTCCAGCCCTTACCGTACCCAACCGGTGGGAATGGTAAGCGATAATCAGTTCATCAACGCTGCAGCAGTGGGCTGGACATCGCTGGAACCGGAAGCATTATTGCTGCATCTGCAGGGTATTGAGAAGGAGTTCGGCAGGGTGAGGGCGATTGGGCAGGTCGGTTATCAGGACCGCACTCTTGACCTTGATTTGTTGTTGTATGACGATCTGATTCTTAATTTGCCTTTGCTTGTAATCCCGCATCCTGAAATGCAGCATCGTATGTTTGTATTGCAGCCGCTGGCAGAAATAGCTGCTGCTTATCGACACCCTGTATCAGCAAAAACCGTAATCCAGCATCTAGAAATATTGATGCGGGAACCTGATGCTGATCTGGGCATTGAAAAGCTTACTTGGCCCAGTGGTAAGGGCCTGTAAGGTAATACGAGGTTGTTTCTCTACTCTGTTCGACCTGTATTTGGCTCTGATGCGACAAGGAATAATGGTCGGAATTGGTTTTTATTGAGTGGAAAGGATTTGATTAGACTTTTGTTAGCCTAAGGATATAATACCTTCATGTTGAAAAGTACATTCCCTGTTGTAATAGGAAAAATTACCTAAAATCGATGACTCCATTTCGCCTCCTGATACTCGCCGTTCTTTTTTATATCGGCTATCGTCTGCTGCGCAGTGTTTTGCTGGAGCAGTTCAAAAAAAAATCATCCCAAGTGAAAAAAGACTCTCAAGTACAAGATGTACTAGTAGAGGATCCTGTCTGTCATACCCTGATCCCTAAAAAACAGGCAATCCGTCTGCGAAAAGAGGGACATACATATTATTTTTGCAGCGAGAAATGCTGCGATTTATTTACAGAAAATTCGGAGGAAAAAGAATGAAGTTTTTTATAGATACCGCCAATATTGACGAGATTAAAAAAGGTCTCGAATTAGGAATGGTTGACGGTGTAACCACCAATCCTTCCCTTATTTCAAAGGAACAGCGTCCTTTTAATGACATTCTCAAAGATATCTGTGCCATTGTTGATGGACCGGTAAGTGCAGAAGTAGTGAGTTTGGAGGCTGACGGCATGGTTGTAGAGGCTCGCGAACTTGTCAAAATCAGCGACAACATCGTGGTCAAAGTTCCAATGATTGAGGAAGGCTTAAAGGCAGTTAAACGTTTGGCGGCAGAAGACATTAAAACAAATGTCACCTTGATTTTTTCTACTACCCAGGCATTGCTTGCTGCCAAAGCGGGTGCTACCTATGTGAGCCCGTTTATTGGTCGACTTGATGATCTTTCTATTAATGGTTTGGAACTTGTTGCCGATATAATGAGTATATATCGCAATTACGGTTACGCAACCGAGGTTATCGTTGCCTCTGTACGCTCCCCGATGCATGTATCGGAGTCTGCCTTGATCGGTGCAGACATTGCTACCATTCCTTATAAGGTTATTGCTCAGTTGGCAAAACATCCTTTGACAGATATAGGTATGGAACAATTTCTTTCAGACTGGGAAAAACGCCAGAAATAATTTCGGATAACCTATGGAAAAAATCCTTTTTGTGTCCTTGGCGCTGATACTGGCTGTTTTGCCGGTATCAGCCGGTGCAGCGCTTTACACTTTTGTTGACCAACAGGGTGTGACTCATTATACCAATGTCGCTGCTGATGGCAGAGCGAGGCTTAAAGCTGGCGCTCCTGTGCAATCCATCCAGCAGAGGCACAAGAAGGCATCCCATAGCAGATTCAATAACCACCCGGTGATTGCAGGTGATCAGCGAAAAACTTCAACCAATTCCCTGCATGGACACATTAACCGTGCAGCTGCCATCTATAAAGTTGATGCTTCCTTAATTAGAGCCATCATCAAAGCAGAATCGAACTTCAATCCCCGGGCCATCTCCTCACAAGGAGCTCAAGGTTTGATGCAGCTCATGCCGGGTACAGCAAAAGATTTGGACGTTGCAGATCCCTTTGATGCTCGTCAGAATATTGATGGCGGAACCCGGTATTTCAGGCGCATGCTCGATAGTTATCATGGAAACATCGAATTAAGCCTGGCAGCGTATAATGCGGGACCTGGTCGAGTAAAACCGTTTGGTAAAATTCCTCGCATCCCAGAAACAAGAGCATATGTAACCAAGGTCATGCGTTATTACGACGCGTACAAAAATGGTTTTTCACGGCTGACGAGTATTAATATCCGTCGATTGGTTACAGTACGGTAATTCTTTTCTGCAACAATTTTTGGAATCGTTCACCTGTACCCCATTTTCGTTCGCGATCCGTCTAGTACAGGGTGGATAAGCGCAGCGCATCCACGCGGAATCCAGAACATTTTCGTTAAACAATGGCCCCTGGTAAACGGTTACCAATTTTCTCAAAATTGCTCCGATGTACCCTCCTCCGAGAGGGGCAAAGCTCGTTTTCAATAATGTTAGCGGCAAAATCCTTTCTTTGTTATTGCCACACCATTAACCCGCCCATCATCATCAGAAACAAGTATATACATTTGAGGTAGGTTCTGCGGTTAATCTTGTCGGTAAGGCGAGAACCGATAGCCGTCCCCAGTAGTACTAGCGGTATGGTGACTATACAGTATTTCAAGGTTAGCAATGTTGTCATCCCGCTGAGAGCGTGTACGATAACGGTGAAACCAGCATTAAAAACAAAAAAACCGGTCAGGGTGGCTTTAATCACATTCTTTTTCCAGTCCGTTAAGGTCGTGTAAATAATGGCTGGTGGTCCTCCTGCGCTAAATAAAGCAGTGATAAAACCAGTACAAAACCCTGCTATATAAGCAACAAATGCAGGCATTCTTAAAGGTTTGGGATGGGCTACCAGGTTGTAAGCACTGTAGGCGATGAGCAGAATGCCGAGGAAGTTCCGGATGAGATCAGGGTTGATTAACGTAAGGCACTGAGAGCCAAGTATGGTTCCCGGTATTGAGCCAATAAGCAAGGGCCGTATCTTTTTTAAGTCTAAAAAAGAACGTAATTTGTAAGCCAGATAGATGGTTATGGTAACACCATTTAAGATGACGAGCGGAATTGCTGTTTTAATATCAATGATCAGACAGAGAAGCGGTATGGCTACCAGGCCTGCACCAAATCCGGTTAGACCTTGAACAAATCCAGCAAAAAGAAAAATTAGTCCAGCAAAAAGAAAAGAAATCATTGTTTGATAGGTAAAATGGGAGAAAGGTTGTTTCGGGAAGCAGGAACTGTTCTTTGAAAAAGTGGTTCATTTTGAGTATCAGACGTCATAAATACAATAGAATCCATACGGTTGTAAATGGCACTCTGTTTATGACAGTGCTTTTTTTGCTGGGGAGGAAATTGGGCATCGCTTCACATTCTCTGTAAGTGTGATATCCTGAACTGTAAGGGCGACATGTAACGCTGTCCGTTTGAGAGTAGGAAGGAGAGGTATTAAAATCAGAATGGTTCAATCACACCTCAGAAAAAGATCGAGACGCAAAGCCTACCGTTTTTTCGGAGACAGATTACCGGTTCAGTATAAAACAAGGTTCGAAGATGGCGAAGCCGTATTGCGGGACATCTCGACTTCCGGTTGTGCGCTTTCATCGGTTACCGTGCCGGTTTTATTACAGGAAAAAGTTTTGATAATACTTGTTCTTCCTGGAGAAAATGAAAAAATTGAGGCAACGGGAAGAGTTACCCGTGCTGAAGCCGATAGTTTTGCGGTATCTTTTACATTGATAGAATCAGCTTCGGTTAAGCTGATTCAAACGTTCTTTTTTCAGGCTCTTAGGCGTAAAAACGTTAAGTGATCGGGCTTAAATCGCGGGTAATAAAAGGTCAGCAGGCACAGGATGGAACAATATATTGCAAGACAGCCGATTTTTAATCTGCATAAAAAGGTGTATGCCTACGAATTGCTGTACCGGGGAGCCAAGCATTATTCACTGGACAAAGTGAGCGGTAATCGAGCAACAACCAGCGTACTCTCCAGCGCGTTCCTTACCCGGGATATAAAGGATATATCGAGTTTTAAACCATGTTTCATAAATTTTACACAGGATCTGTTAGAGAAGAGGCTTCCTGAATCTTTTTCTAAGGAAAGCGTTGTTGTAGAAATTCTTGAAGACGTGGAACCAACCCCAAAAGTGGTGCAGGCCTGTCAGCAGTTGCATGACAAAGGGTATACTCTTGCACTGGATGATTTTGTATATGAGAGGAAATTTATACCGCTACTCAAACTCGCTGATATCGTAAAAATTGATTTCAGGCTTACCCCTTATAAAACCATTTTACGAACCCTGGATATACTTGCCAGATATAAGGTAAAACTCCTTGCAGAAAAGGTTGAGACCTTAGACGAATTTGAGGCAGCAGCCAAACTCGGATTTGTATATTATCAGGGGTATTTTTTTTCCAAGCCTGAGCAGATAAAGATCCAGGAACTCACTGCCACTAAGATTACTCATCTTCGGCTGCTGGCAGAAGTAACCAAAAAAAGTACCACCATTGAAAGCCTGCACAAGATAATTGCCAACGATATCTCTGTGAGCTACAAGCTGTTACGTTTTCTGAATTCCTCCTATTTTTATCGGTTGCAGGAAATTAAATCAGTGAAGCAGGCTATCGCCTTCCTCGGAAAAAAAGAATTACGTCATTTTGTGATGCTGGTCATCATATCAGATATGACAAGCAACAAGCCGGGAGAGTTAATACGACT
>JAUVLX010000064.1 GCA_030600525.1 Desulfobulbus sp.
TTCATCGTTGACGCGACACTTGCAAAAAAAAAGGCGGGGTGCTTCGCTTATAAAAACTGCTTACTCTTTGCCAGCTTCCATAACCCCTTGCTGAAAAATGGCTGTCAGTTGTTCTGTCACGTCTTCAACAGAGAATTCCATCCCCATTTCGTTACTCGGCCCCCAGATACGCGAAATTTCATCCAATGCGCCAAAGAGTATTTGTTTAGCAATATCGGATTCAATATTCTGGCGAAAAATATGCTTCTGCTTGCCTTCCTCAATAATAGAAGAGACTATATTGAGGTAATTACTGAAACTGTTTTTTCGATAGTCACGGACAAGTTTATTGGTTTGCCTGAGTTCGATGTGAATGACCTCTGCAAGATTTTTATTTTTCTTCATCTCTTCAAGATGTTTACCAATAAAAATCTCCAATTTGACCTTGGGGTCGTTTTCTTTATTGATAAGTTCGGTGACTTGCTCGATGAGCTTACCTATTTCCTGATCAAAAACAGAAATAAGAATATCAAACTTATTTTTAAAGTAGAGATATATAGTACCGTCTGCCACTTTAGCCTCTTTTGCAATATCAGAAATTCGGGCATTAAAAAAACCCTTTTTTGCAAAAACCTTAGTGGCAGCACGAATAATTTTTCGATGCTTGTCAGCTGATTTCATTTATATGTTTAGCGGAATTTTACCTCAAAATGAATGAGCCCTCATTCTTGAAGTTAACAACAGAGACAAAGCGTGTCAAGGAAAATGCCTGATAAAATTCATAGAATTTCATGCATGATTTATTATTTAAACAAGGATTTCCATTAAAACTGATCTGTTTTTACTGGACGGATGCTATATCTTTTTATTAGGTATGCAGGAAAATAATCAACAGCCTAAAATTATGGCTTAGGAGATTGAATAATGAAAATTTTGGTAATCGGTAGCGGCGGTCGCGAACACGCTCTTGTTTGGAAGCTCAAACAATCATCACGGGCAAGTAAAATATTTTGCGCACCCGGCAATGCAGGCATAAGTAAAATTGCTACCTGCGTTGATATCGCTGCTGGCGATGTTGAAAATTTACTGCAATTTGCACTCAGTGAGTCCATAGATCTTACTGTGGTCGGCCCCGAAGATCCTCTTACTGCCGGGATAGTAGATATATTTGAAGAAAAGGGGCTCCCTATTTTCGGCCCATCAAAGGCTGCGGCTGAACTTGAGGCAAGCAAAGCTTTTACCAAGGATTTTCTTAAAAAACACAATATCCCCAGTGCTTCGTACAAAGTATTCAACAAACCTGGACAAGCCAAAAAATATATAGATAAAATCGGTGCGCCCTGTGTGGTCAAGGCAGATGGACTAGCTGCTGGTAAAGGTGTCATTATTGCCGACAGTAAAGACATGGCTAAACAAGCTGTTGACTCCATAATGAAAGAAAAGCGTTTTGGGATTGCCGGAGAGCGAGTTGTTGTCGAAAGTTTTTTACGTGGTGAAGAAGCCTCCTTTATTGCCTTTACCGATGGCAAAACTGTTTTACCCTTACCTTCATCTCAAGATCACAAAGCGGCCTTTGAAGGCGACAGAGGGCCTAATACCGGTGGCATGGGTGCTTACTCGCCGGCTCCCATTTTAACCGACCACCTGATCATGCGGGTTATGAATGAAGTCATGCTGCCCACTGTGAGGGGAATGGCAGAAGAAGGGCGTCCCTATAAAGGCATGCTCTACGCTGGACTGATGATTGATAAAGACAAAATTAATGTACTCGAATTTAACTGCCGTTTTGGTGATCCTGAATGCCAGCCGCTTCTGATGCGTTTAAATAATGATTTGGTTGACGTGCTTGAACACTGCATCAACCAGACCCTTGACGAGATAGAGCTTGACATTGACCCACGCCCCACAGTCTGTGTTGTTATGGCCTCTGGTGGATATCCTGGAGATTATACAAAAGGCAAGGCCATCACGGGCTTGATCAAAGCGGGTAGGGTCAAAAACGTTGAGGTTTTTCATGCTGGAACAACCACCGCCAATAGAAGGACTGTCACTAACGGTGGTAGAGTGCTTGGCATCACAGCCATAGGGCAAAATATTGAAAAGGCGATTGAACTCGCTTACCAAGCCGTAGATGAGATTAGCTGGTCAGAGTCCTATTATCGACGAGATATAGGGCATCGTGCTTTAAAACGCTTAAAACAGCAAGATGGACCATCTGTCGGTATTCTTATGGGTAGCGATTCTGATTTGCCTGTAATGCAGGCTGCTGCTGACGTCCTGAAAAGCTTTGATATATCATATGAGATGCGCATTGCTTCTGCACACCGGACACCTGCTCAGGCTACAGAATACGCACAAACAGCCTACGAACGCGGCGTGAAATTGATCATTGCCGGTGCTGGAATGGCCGCACACTTAGCTGGGGTTTTGGCTGCACATACAACAATACCTGTTATTGGCGTGCCCATTGATGCCTCGTCGCTTAATGGCCTTGATGCTTTATTATCAACGGTCCAAATGCCCCCAGGAATACCTGTTGCAACCATGGGTATAGGTAAAGCAGGCGCCAAAAATGCTGCCGTATTGGCGGCACGTATACTTGGTATTACCGATAAAGAGATGCAGGAGAAGCTGACACAATACGCCCTGGATATGGAACAACAGGTATTGGAAAAAAACAGTGCTTTAAAAGCATGATCATAGTACCTGCCGACGAGCAATCAATCCGTCAGGCTGCTGACGTTATACGGTCCGGTGGTTTGATTGCTTATCCGACAGAAACCTACTATGGTCTTGGTGTAGACCCTTACAATCAGCACGCTTTAAGAAAACTTTTCAAAATTAAAAAAAGAGCAGCACACTTACCCATCCTTGTGTTGATTGCGGGTATCAAGCAGGCAGAAAAGTTGGCAGCTCTTCCGCTACCAAAAAGTTTTACGCAACTTGCCGAGCAATTCTGGCCTGGTCCGATAACTCTTGTGTGCGCCGCGCATCCTGAGCTTCCGAGCGAGTTAACTGGCGGTACTGCAACCATTGGGATGCGTCAATCTTCTCATCATGTTGCCCGAAAACTTGTAAAGGCCTTTGGTGGACCCGTAACCGCTACAAGTGCCAATCTATCTGGCGGTGCACCAGCAAACAGTGCTGCGCAGGTTGCAGCTTATTTTGCAGACGACATCGATATTATCCTTGATAGCGGTGAAACAACAGGTACAAAAGGGTCAACTCTTGTCAAGTGTGAGCATGGATCCATTGAATGTATCCGCCAAGGAATGATAGACTTTCAGACCATTAAAGAGAAGAACCTCACGTTGTGATTATAACAGGTTCAACGAACAGGAGATAAGCATGGTATCCCTACAGTGGAACAAAGAATTTGCCTTGGAACAGACAGCTGATGATCAAGAACTTTTGGATGAACTGCTTATTCTTTTTATAGATTCTTCAGCTTCAGATTTTCAGCAATTACAAGAGGCCATCGCTACCCACAATACTGAAGGCATACTCACAGCAGCTCACAGCATAAAAGGGGCTGCGGCAAGCCTGGGTATTGAAGGCATCCGTATAGTGGCAATGGAGATAGAGGAATATGCCCGCGGGACACAGGCTTCTGGCTCAATCGAGGAAAAAGTAGCCAAACTGGGTGAATTACTTGAGCAACTTAATTTACTTTTGTAAGACAGCTATAGACAAGCTGAAACTCCGAAGAGCAAAGCCCTTCGGAGTTTCATTTTAAAAGAAGGAGATTATGGCCTTATAATCTCGCAATCACACTCAGCATCAGCAATATTGAGCAGCAAAAATTTTGCCTTATAACCATTTTTTAACAACTCTTTAAAGGCCATATCAGCCCTGGCTCCACTTGCACAATGGACGTAAATTTTCTTGTCCTTGGGCAGTTCGTTCATACGAGCTGGTATTTCATCCAGCGGGATATTAATCGTATTCTTAAATATCCCCAATTCCGCCACTTCAGCCTTTGTACGGGCATCTACGATAACCGCATCCTTATCTTCACCTGAAGCTGCTTTCCTAAAATCTGCTAAGGAAACTTCGCCTTTACCAAGCTTCCGTACCCAGCGTATTTCAGTATTGAAAATTGGCCCTTTTTCAATGGCCTCACCAGAAGCTATCCAACCGGCAAATCCACCCTGAACAAGAGAAACGAATTTAAACCCATCGTCGCGCATGTCTTCCACGGCATCGAGGGTTTCCTGATCACCGTAAAGAATAACAGGCGCGTTGCGGGCAATATCATCAAGCCGATCATCAAGTTGTTCGTACGGGATCGAGTATGCGCCTTTGATACGTCCTTTAACAGCTTCATTACTGGGGCGAACATCTACAAGAACGACATTACCGTTTTTGATAAAATCGTGGGTAGCATATGTTGGTAAATAGGCCTTGGCCCAGTCAGGTTCACCATCTAAATAAACACGAATATTTTTATAACCAAATTTCTTCGCCAGACCGGCGGAGGCAGTTGACATGCCTCATGTGGGCCCTCCACAGTAGAAAACCAGTAGCTCATTCTTATCAGCAGGAAGTAAAGCAGCCTGTTTTTCTTTAAGTATGGGGACCGGAATGGACACGGCTCCTGGGAGATGTGATTGACCATATCGACTGGCAGGCCTGGAGTCGACTAAGTACATCTTATGGGCGTTGGTCACTAAAGCACTTAACTCCTCGGTCTTAATTTCTGTAACACCCTGGGGCAGTTTGGCTAGTTTTTGCTTAACAACTTTTGCATAAACATCATTTCCGCGTTTTTCAAAAGTAATGATCGCGGCATGGCCTTTTATTGCGTGTTCAATCCCCTTAGTCTGGTCATCAAACTTGACCATCATGATTTTGGCTTGCTTTCCCTTGCCAACTTCAATTGAGATGGTTTTGGCTAAATTTGATTTACCGACTATTTTCCCTTTGTATACATTTTTTTGCACCTGCTGCTTGGTCTGTCCGGTTTTGGGAGTCATATCTTGCTTGACGTCCTCTTTCTGAGCACAGCCAAAACTCAGCAGGCCGATCATCAACAATCCAGGTAAAAATTTGACACAGCTTTTATGCATGTTTAACCTCCTTTTCATAGGATCACAGGTGAAATGGTCAATATGTTTCAAGACCTCAGACATGGTCATCCAAATCCGTGGTTATAAGAAAAAACAACCATTTCCTCCTTACTTATTGCATCTTACTTGATACTAGCACTTATGTTTATCTTTATTCAAGCGCTGTGTAGCCTACTACAATAGATAATATTGATAACCAGTATCAGGCTAATCAATAGAGCTACTCAATGACCTGTTAAGAAAACGAGTACATCGGAATGAGAACACAGATGGAACACCTTTGCTTAAAAAGCCTAAAAAATCACTCTACTGTGCGGCAGTTATTTTCAACGTCCTGCCAGTAGGCCAGCAACCGTTTTTCAGATACAGGCATAAGAGTGCCCAATTCAGGAGCAAAAACGGAAACACGAAATTCCTGAACAAGCTCTTTATAAACTGCCAGGCACTGTAAACATGTAGTGGAAGGGGAGGAGAACTCCTTATACTGCTCTAGACGACCAAGCGATTTCAGTAACCTTTCTGCTTTTTTTCGATCTTTTTCAGGTGAATGTTCCGCCCGTTCTACCCGCACAATGAGAGCCTGCAGATATCTGTTGGTATGGAGCGACAGCTGAAATTTGTTCTGAAACAAAAAATCATGGGGTAATACTTGTTCAAGGGTTTGCAAATACTGGTCATAGAGTTTTTGGTCAAAGCTTTTACTTTTCCTGGCCCGCTGCGACCATTCGGTAATTTTTTGTTTTGTCTGTTTACGCTTTTGCAGACTTTCTAAAAACAACTTGTTAACAGGGGCGGCTGTCCTTAGAAGCCCCTGTTTCTGAATTTTTTCTACATTTTCTGTAAAATGCGCAGTAGTGGGAATTTCTCCTTCAGATATGTTAAAAAGGCTGCTCATTACATGGGAAAAAAGTCGCTCTCTCAATTTAGCGGCCGAAACTTTACCACCAAGGGACAGCCAGCTTGCCGAATTGCTCGACACCAATGCCTTACACTCCTTTTTCAGCTGCTTTATCTCCACGGGAAACTGCTGACTATATAAGACTTCCAACCCGGCTCGATTGTTTACCCGATTATTTGCACTTTCTTTTCCATACTTAAGATGGACCTGATCCTTGATGGGATCAATTTCCATGCATGGAGAATAGACCTGTACTATTGCTGCGGCCCCTTCTTTAACACTAATTTTAGGGAGTATATTATCCAGATCGCGACCTGTGATATTGCTCACCTCAGGCAGATCGGTCGCTACTTTGCTTGCCGAAGAGGCGACGACTTCGGCTTCCTGACAGTGATGGATTTCTCTAAAAGACCTTGAATTTAAACACTTTTTTCCGTGTTCATCAATAAAGCTAAACCTCATTTTCAAAAACAATGGCAGAGCGTCTGGTTGCCAATCAGTCCTCTCAACTTGAAGCCGATATGATTTGAGCAGTATTTTTTCTATATTTTGATAAAGGGATCCTTTGTATAACTCCAGTGAATCCATAATCCGATCCACCGCATCTGGCAGAGGCACAAGAGTCTTCCGCAGCCGCTTGGGCAGACGCTTCAGTAAAAAAAGAAGTTTTTCGGGAAGCAATCCTGGGACCAACCATTCAAAAATAGCAGGATTAATGTGATCAACAATCTGGTAGGGGATAGACACGGTCACACCGTCCTGATCGTCTCCCGGCACAAACAAATATTGCAGCGCAAGTGTTAGCTCTCCGGCCTGCAGCGTTGGTGGATATTGATAGAGTTCATCCTCGACAGGTGCATCAATTACAATGTCATCACTTGTCATCAGCAGAAAAGTATCTTTTTTCTTACGACGTAATAACCTATTTAAGGTAAACCTATCATAGACATTGCCAAGCTGGCGGTCATAGAAATGGAAAAGATGTTCTTCATCTGCCACAACATTACGACGCCTAATTCGCTCTTCAATTTCCCGATACCGACAGATCAGCTGTTGATTAGCCTCTAAAAATGGATACCCTCTGCCCAATCGATTAGAAATAAGCGCTTCTCTGGTAAAAATATCTTTTGCCTCCTGCCTGGTCACGCTATTGATCCGGCCGTAGTTAACCTTGCGTCCACTTATAACCGAAAGACCAAACAGACTGACATGCTCATCAGCAACCACTCTACCGCTTTTTTTCTCCCAGCGTGGATTGGTCCATGAACGTTTGCATAGTTCTCCCCCCAGTTCTTCGAGCCATTCTGCTTTGATATTTGCAGCTGTACGTGCAAAAAGTTGGGTTGTTTCTATAAAATGTGCGGCAACTATGTATTCACCACCGCTCTTATAGAGTGAAGAACCTGGGAACAAACAAATTTCCTTGTTGCCACTGGAGAGATACAGCTTTTTTTCTTTTTTCCGGCAGATATTTCGTAAAAACCCACTGGTCAAGGCCATATGAATGGCCTCGTAACTGGCGGGCTCATCAAGCGTCCTGAAAGCAGTTCTTTGTTTAAGAAGCCTTGATAGTTGCTCAAAGACATCTATCCATTCCCGCATACGCTGCCAGGAAAGATAGTTGGTTTTGCAAAATTTTGACAATTTCGACCAGCTTATCTTGTTTTCCTGTTGAAATAATTCGTTCCAGATATTGAGCAGGGTGAGAAAGTCAGAGCGTCTATCAGTGAACTGCCGATGAGCGTCATCAGCTTTTTGCTCTTTTTCAAGGGGACGAATCCTCGGATCTTGAACAGAGAGTGCGGCTGCAATTATAGTGGTTTCTTTGAGTGCATCTCTCTTACCGCCTTCAATAATAATTTTTGAGATACAAGGATCTAACGGTAAAGTGGCCATTAGCCGCCCATCTTTGGTCAGAGAATGTTCTTTAGTTAATGCTCCTAGTTCAATCAACATCTGAAAACCCTTTCGAATAGCTCGGGGAAGCGGCGCGTCTACGAAAGGAAAATCTTCTGGTTTGCCAAGCTTCAGATTAACCATCTGCAAAATAACCTCAGCTAGATTAGAACGCTGAATTTCTGGCAAGGTGAACATGTCGCGGCTCAGATAATCTTGTTCCGTGTAAAGCCTGATACAGGTACCAGGACCTGTCCTCCCACATCGTCCTTGCCGCTGATTGCAACTTGCCTGGGAAATTTTTGAAATCCGAAGGCTGGTTGTTCCGGTTCGCACATTGTACCTGGAGATACGTGCCAAACCGGTATCCACTACAAACCGGATACCAGGAACAGTAATCGAGGTTTCTGCAACATTAGTGGCAATAATAATTTTTCTTTTAGAGGACGCCTTAAATATCTTCCGCTGATCAGCAGCCTGCAATCGACCAAAGAGCGGCAGGATAAGGTTGCTTTCCCGTATGTATTCATCCAATCCGTCAATGGTGTCAAAAATATCTCTTTCAGTCGGCATAAAAACAAGGATATCACCACCAAAAGGGTCAGTTGCCAAATCATGAATGACCCGGAGAGCCTGCTCCACATACGTACCATCCAGCAAGCTGTCATCATTTTCATCTTCCTGGTACATAGTTGTGATGGGAAACAACCGTCCTGAAACGGATACGACAGGGGCATTAGAAAAATGTTTACTAAACTTCTCGGTATCAATGGTTGCCGAAGATATAATAACTTTGAGATCAGGTCGTTTGGGAAGCAGTTGTTTGATATAACCAAGCAAAAAATCAATATTTAAGCTCCGCTCATGTGCCTCATCAATAATCAAGGTATCATACTGTTTCAGCAGCCGATCATTCCTGCTCTCTGCAAGCAAAACCCCATCGGTCATAAATTTGACAATGGTGTTTTCTGTAACGCGATCCTGGAACCGAATTTTATATCCGACCTCATCATCTGATTGCGTTTCCTCTGCCACCCTTTCCGCAACCGAAACAGCGGCTATACGCCTTGGCTGTGTACAACCTATTCTCCCTTTGGTTCCGCAGCTGGCCTCAATACATATCTTTGGCAGTTGGGTAGTCTTGCCTGAACCTGTATCACCAGCAATAACCATGACTTGATTATTTTCCAGGGTTGAACGGATTTCGTCTCTATGCTCAGAGATGGGCAGGGTAGGGGGATATGAAATATGCATAAAAAAATAGTTTGTACTTGAGGGGAAAAGAGGAATGGGAGTATAGTTTATTGCTGTGTGTTTTAAAACTGATCTTTGTAGGGCACCTTACAACTTACACTATATATTCATTGAGGCGATAATGCAGGCAATAAGAAAAGCCGTTATTCCGGTTGCTGGACTTGGTACCAGATTTTTACCCGCTACCAAAGCAATTCCTAAGGAAATGCTAACCATCGTAGACAGACCAACCATCCAATACATTGTGGAAGAAGTCGTCGCTTCAGGCATTGAAGAAGTTATTCTCATCACCAGTACAGGTAAGTCAGCCATCGAAAATCATTTTGATTATGATTTTCAGCTTGATACCGTGCTTAAGGAAAAAAATAAAATCCAGCTCAGTGAGGAACTGACTAATATTTCCAACCTGATTGATATCGTATCTGTTCGTCAGAAAAAGCCGCTTGGCCTTGGTCATGCCATATGGATGGCACGTAATGTTATTGGCAACGAACCGTTCTTGGTCCTTTTAGGCGATGACCTTGTTATGAGCGATGTACCTTGCTGCAAGCAGATGATTGATCTGTACAAGGAGGTTGGCGAATCCATTGTAGCCGTCCAGCGGGTACCCATGGAAGAGACCTATCAATATGGTATCGTCGAGGGAGAGCCAACCGATAAAGAGCGAACCTTTAAAGTGGACCGCATGGTTGAGAAACCTGCACCTGGCACCTCAAGTTCTGACATGGCGATCATTGGTCGTTATCTTTTAATGCCTGAGGTTTTTGATCTGTTGGGCAAAACAACTCCTGGCCATGGTGGAGAAATTCAGTTGACCGATGCATTGCTTGCACTTTCGAATCTAAGGGGTATGTATGCCTACGAATTTGAAGGCAAGCGATACGACGCTGGCGATAAGCTAGGCTACCTCAAAGCCATCGTTGATTTTTCTCTGCAGCACACCACGTTGGGTAAGCCGTTTCGGAAACACCTTGAAAGCATCTGCAATGGATGTGGCATATGAGTGTATCTCATTAATGATCCTTTATGAAGTGGCCGTTGCTGCCCCTGTCGATCAGACACTGACTTATGGCCATCCTGCCGACCGGAAAGATGATATTTCGATCGGCAGTTGTGTGTTGGTTCCGCTTGGTAGAAGGCGGGTGACCGGTTATGTCCTGGACGCATCCCCCCAGACAACGGCCGAACAGCCAGAGTTCACAGTTAAGCCTATTCTTGATGTCTTTGCCCCGGCTCCTTTTTTTCCAGCCTTCCTTATCCCCCTGTATCGCTGGATTTCGTCCTACTACCACCATCCTCTGGGCGAAGTTATAAAAACGGCTCTTCCTCTGGCGCCATCAGCAAAAAGCGGCTACAGGGTCAAAGTAATCAATATTGAAACATTGAAGCTGCATGAAGAATCACTTGAAAAATCCCGATTATGTGAGCTTAACTGGTTCCAGGCGCTGTTGCAAACCCAAGAACTCCCCCCCGCCCAAGTTGCAAAAATCCGTCAGGACAAGGTTCAAAAAAAATATTTGCAGGCATTAATCAAAGATGGCTCTGTTGAATTGGTATCTGAACTCATTGCTTCCCAGGTAAAGGCAAAAGAAGAAACAGTGTACACCTTGGCACCCACTTTTTTTGAAAACACAGGAATTAGCCCAACTGTTGAGCTCTCAACTCTGCAACCCGAAGATGACTTGCACTTAACAAAAATATTCAAACCTTCCGAGAGAAAAACCCTTGCTCTGTTTTTAAATAATTTTCTTAAAAACGGAACAAAACCGGTTGCCAGAAAAGTGCTCCTTACCCTGTACCCAAACTGCGCAAAAGCCTTATCCACCCTTTGCGATGAAGGCATTTTCAGTAAACACAATCAGCGGGTGTATAGAGATCCGTTTGGTAATACGATTACAAGTGCTCCTCAAACGTTGACTCTAACCGAGGAGCAACAAGTAGTTTTAGAGGAGATTAAACCAAACATAGTAGCAGGGGAGTTCAAGCCCTTTTTACTTTTTGGCGTTACCGGGTGCGGAAAAACAGAGGTGTATCTACAAGCAGCCGAGGCAGCCTTGCAGCAGGGTAAAACAGCGCTTGTACTGGTACCTGAGATAGCGCTTGCCTCACAGATGGAAGCCCAGTTCTATACACGCTTCGGTGATCAACTTGCCCTCTTTCACAGCGGCCTTTCCCAAGGAGAAAGACTGGATCAATGGCAGCGGGTAAGAGAAGGTTCCGCAAAGGTCGTACTTGGGGCCCGTTCAGCCGTGTTTGCTCCTATGGATAAGCTTGGAGTTGTTATTGTGGATGAAGAACACGAACCTGCCTATAAACAGGAAGAAGGTCCAAGGTATCACGGAAGAGACGTTGCTGTTATGCGTGCCAAACTCGCCTCCTGCCCGATTATACTCGGCTCAGCAACCCCCTCTGTAACAAGTTATAATAATACTGTTAAAGGAAAATACAGATTATTGACCATTACAAAGCGTGTACAGGAAAAACCGTTGCCGAAAGTGAATGTAATTGATCTCTCGACTAAAAAGCGGGCCCGGCGCGACCTTTTTTTTTCAGACACACTGATCCGCGAAATCGGAAACACGTTGGATAACAATCAGCAGGCCTTGCTGTTTGTCAATCGCCGAGGTTTTTCCTCCACCATGCTCTGTCGTGATTGTGGCCATGTTCTTCAGTGTCGTCATTGCCAGGTATCACTCACCTATCATAGAAGCAAAGGGCGTCTGCTCTGTCATTACTGTGGGTTTACCATGTCTTCGCAAATCATCTGCCCCAGCTGTCGTTCTCAAAACATTGCAGGAGTCGGCATTGGGGCCGAGCGTATCGAAGAGGAGGCAAAACAGCTTTTCCCTGCCGCAAGAGTAGCAAGGCTCGATAGCGATGTGGCGGTCAAAAGAAAAAAATACCTTTCCATTCTTCAATCAGTCAAGAACAAGGAAATCGACATTCTGGTCGGTACCCAGATGATAGCCAAGGGACTGCATTTCCCTAATATCACCCTTGTTGGCGTCATCTGGGCAGATGCCGGCTTTGCAATTCCTGATTATAAAGCCAGTGAGCGAACCTTTTCTCTGCTTTCCCAGGTAACAGGCAGAGCGGGCAGGGGGGATCATCCTGGAAAGGTTATTATACAAACAAATCAACCCCACCATTATGCAATCAGGTTTGCCCAGGCTCATGATTATAGAGCCATGTATGATCAGGAAATAGAAACTCGTTCGCCTATGGGGTTTCCACCTTTTTCAAGGCTGATCAATATAAAATTTAATGGTCCTGACGAAACAAAGGTGGAACAGGCGGCTCGTAAAACATCTGTCTTCATAAATGACGATTGCAAACAGCATCATATCGATATTTTAGGACCGTCACCTTCTCCGGTGGGTAAAATAAAGGATAAATTTAGGTGGCAGCTACTGCTTAAAAGTGTTTCTGCGACGGCCTTACACAATGTTTGTTTACGTATATTAAGCGAGAGAAGCTCTCTTTGTCCGCAGAATGTAAGAATGGTCGTAGATGTTGATCCTGAAAATATGATGTAGTTAAACTCTATTGCCAGGATATAAAAAAACTCCCCCAGCAGGAAAAAAGGAGGGAAACCTGCCAGGGGAGAGGAGAAGAAATGAAAAATAGGCTTAGAAGTTTTTGGACCTCATACCTTTGCTGCAACCCTTTGTCATACAGTCTGGACCGCCCATAAAGGCACCGCGCTGTCCCATACCTGGTGCTGCCAATCCATACTCATCTGCTTTGAGACGTAGTTTTTCACGGAGGTCAAAGAGTTCTCCTGCAACTTTTGCTGCCTGTGCCGCATCAGGTGTGTCAGCTCCCATGATTGCGCGCATAGAGGCCCTCTTTTTCATCATTTGTTTGCGAAGTTCCACAGTTTCCTGTAAGAATTTTTCTTGAGCCTTCTGCGTCACAGTATCTATTTGTTGTGCTTGGCAAGGGACTCTACTTTTACCATGCCAATTTGGATTAGCTATTGCTGCCTGGGTAATCGCAAGTGAGATACCGCTGGTGAGGATCGCAGCTAGTATTATGCTCTTTTTATTCGTTTTTTTTATCATTTAGGATTCTCCAAATTTTGAGTTTACGTTTTCGCCTGTTGCACCCTCTACCTGCTAAGACCGTGCCAGCTTCTTGCAAAACAACGTAAGGCATTGAAAGTATACCATTTTTCACGAACCAGCAATGATGTGATTTATACGGATTTAATTTTTCACCATATTAGTGTTCACTTTTTACCCACCCCATTTAAAAGAAGTGAGTAAAAAATACCCAAGACAACTGCCGGCCCCAGGCCGGTCTCAAGTTTATATACCCTGTAAGTTGCCGGCAGGAGTGGAACGCTATTCACATGCTATGATGGCCCCGTTATTGCTGACACTAAATTTATGAACAAAGTGATATCTCTTCTCCGCTCCAGATTTCTTTTCGCATCACCGTGGCTACTTACTGCAGCAGCGGGACTGCTCATCATCATTGTTGTTACCTTTGCCTTTCACAATCTCAGGCTGGAAAAACGATTGA
>JAUVLX010000180.1 GCA_030600525.1 Desulfobulbus sp.
AAGAACTTGCTAAAAGCATGCGAGCACAGCACGTAAAATAACCAGAACCTTTCCGAAGCATCTTCTCCAAGCGGTTGTCTTAGCAAAGGCAACCGCTTTTTTTATGTCTACGCTGTTTATCAACACCATTTTATCTTCCACCCTGGGGGTGCCGCTTTCACACTTTCCCTGCCACAAAAAACGCGGCTTCATCAATAAAACTTTCACCAGTATAATATTTACATCTCATGACCGATGCTTAGAATGTAATATACTAAAATTATTATATTCATATGGATGCCAGGGGATTTACCGAGATGAACAAATGGAGACAACCTATATCACCGTTTCTTGCCTACGGTATCCTGCTTTTAATCTTTGCAGCACTCAACCTGAGTGTTCCGGTGGCTGCTCAAACCAGTAACAGCAGGGTACTCGTCCTGGAAGTAAAAGGGGTCATCGGTCCTGCGCTCGCCGAGTATATTCAAAAAGGTTTGACAACGGCCCACCAACAACAGGCAAATGCTGTTATCCTGCGCATTGACACGCCCGGCGGCCTGGACAACTCCATGCGAGAAATCATTAAAGCTATTCTTGCCTCTCCGGTTCCGGTAGTCTCATTTGTTGCCCCTGAAGGTTCCAGAGCTGCCAGTGCCGGAACCTATATTATTTATGCCAGTCACATCGCGGCAATGGCACCTGCCACAAACCTTGGAGCTGCCACCCCAATCAGTTTAGGCAGGCTTCCCCAACCGAGAGCTCCATCTGGCGAGGGCGATCAAGAAAAACAAACGCATGAAAAAACTTCACAGCCGGACACCTTGCAGAAAAAAATAATCAACGATGCCGAAGCATATATCAAGGCCCTGGCAAGCAAACGTGGCCGCAACGCTGAATGGGCGGCAAAAGCTGTCACCAAGGCTGAAAGTTTAACCGCAAAAGAGGCCTTACGCTTAAAGGTTATAGACATCATGGCCGACAACCTTCAAGATCTGCTCAAACAAATGGATGGCAGAAAAGTGGACATGGTTTCCGGCCCACAAATCCTGCAGACCCAAAGGGCAAAAATTGAATTTCTGCCCCCGGACTGGCGTACCCGTCTGCTAGTGACACTCACGGACCCCAACATTGCCTACATCATGCTCCTGCTCGGTATCTACGGGTTAATTTTTGAGATGGCAAACCCCGGATATATTTTACCAGGTGTTATTGGGGCGATATCGGTTGTCATCGCCTTGTACACCTTCCAGATTATGCCTGTTAATTATGCAGGCCTGCTATTACTCATCATTGGCATGGCCTTTATGGTTGCCGAGGCCTTTGCTCCCAGTTTCGGCGCACTAGGGACAGGGGGAATCATTGCCTTTATCATTGGTTCAATCATTCTTATGGATGAGCCTTCTTTTAAAATATCCTTCCTCATAATCGGTGCAACCGCCTTTACTTCTGCGGGAATGCTCATTCTGATTGCAGGGAAACTCATAACCATCCGCCGCAGAAAAATAATCACCGGTGAAGAGCAGATGATCGAGAGTCTCGGGCAAGCCATGGAGGATTTCGATACTGAAGGTCGCGTTTGGATTCGCGGCGAATCCTGGCGGGGACGCTGTTCCAAACCGATTAAACGTGGTCAAACCGTCAAGGTAACCGCCCAAAATGGTCTGATCTTAGATCTAGAGCTTGTTGAGGAGGAAAAACATGATTGATGCTAGCTATGCCCTTCCCGTTGCTGTTTCTCTTTTTCTTTTGATAAGTCTTTTTGCCATCTCCATCAAGGTTGTCCGTGAATACCAGCGGCTGGTTGTCTTTTTTCTGGGCCGTTTTCAAACGGTGAAAAAACCGGGACTGCGCCTTATCATTCCTGGTATTCAGCAGGCTGTTCGGGTCGATTTGCGTGTAATCACCATGGATGTCCCCAGCCAGGACGTTATTTCCAAGGACAACGTGACAATACGAGTCAATGCGGTACTGTACTTCAGAGTAGTAGAACCGGAAAAAGCGATTATCCAGGTGGAGGATTATTTCAATGCAACCAGTCAACTTGCCCAAACCACACTGCGCTCCGTCCTGGGTCAACATGAATTGGACGAAATGTTGTCGGAACGGGAAAAGGTGAACGCCGATCTTCAGGAAATAATAGACAAACAATCAGATGCGTGGGGCATCAAGGTGACCAATGTAGAAATCAAGCATGTGGACCTCAACGATAACATGATCCGTGCCATTGCCAAACAAGCTGAAGCGGAACGGGAAAGACGAGCAAAAGTTATTCACGCTGAGGGGGAGCTGCAGGCCTCCGAAAAATTGCTGGCAGCAGCCAATATTATCTCCCAAAATCCACAGGCATTGCAGTTGCGATATTTGCAGACTTTAAATGATATCTCCAATGAAAATGCATCGACCATTATCTTTCCCTTACCCCTTGACACGATCAGTTCATTTTTTGATAAAAAGACAGAATCCTCGCCAAATCGCGACTGATAGCTTGAACTGTTCTTACTGCTCCTGCTAAAATAGCATTACAGGCAAGGGATTGCAGAAAATACCAGGGGCATCTGCGTATTGATACATTCTTCGCAAGTATCCCCAAAAAAGAGGGTTCCTAGCACCGGAAAAACAACCTGACGTGCAGAAGTTCAACCCCTTACAATGTGAGAGCCTATGAAAATTCGCACCGTTACCCGGGAAGAAGCCTATCACCACTGTAATGCAGATGATTTCCCTTTTGAAACCACAGCCGAAATAAAAGAATTTGCCCGTTACATTGGTCAGGATCGTGCACTGGAAGCAGTCGAATTTGCCATATCCATGCCTTTACGGGGATTCAACCTATTTGTTGTCGGTCCTGAAGGTTCCGGGCGTCACAGTGTTGTTCAATCCTTTATCCACAAGCAGGCAAAGGATAAAGTCACCCCCAGTGACTGGTGCTATGTCTATAATTTTGAGAGTGCCCATCAACCCCTGGCTCTTGAATTCCCTCCCCAGCAAGGTCCCATTTTCAAAAAAGAAATATCCGAGCTTATCGAAGCGATCAAGACTTCCCTGCCCGCCATCTTCGAAGGAGACGATTACCGTGTCAGAAAAAGGGCGCTGGCCGAAAAACTGCAGCAAAAGGTAGACAAACTCTACGAAAGCCTGATAACCAAAGGCAGGGAAAAATCAATTGCTGTTATCAAAAATGACCAGGGCATGATGTTTTCTCCCATGGACGAGAAGGGAGAACCCATGGATTTGGAATCGTTTAAAAAACTACCCGAATCAACCAAAAAAGAATTTGAAAAAAACATAGAAAATTTACATGGTACATTGCACAAGACCATGTATGAAGTCAACAAGGTCAACCGCGAAGCAAAGGAGCTGCAGAAAAAATTAAAAGAGGAAACAGCCAGCCTCTCTGTTGGCCATCTCATTGACGCTTTATTGACCAAATATACTGATCATAACAAAGTGCTAACCTACCTCAACGGTATCCGTGCCCAGCTTATCGAACACGCGGATGACTTTCTGGGAAATACAGCTGGTCACAAGAACCCTTTCATCGCCCTCCAGTCAGGTCCGCCCTCTTTCCACCAATATGAAGTAAATGTCCTTGTCACCCAGACAGAGGACGGAGCTCCTGTTATCTATGAGGATATGCCGACTTACCAGAATATCCATGGACGCATTGAACACCAGGCGCAAATGGGTATGCTCACCACCGACTTTTCCCTGATCCGGGCCGGTGCTCTGCATCGAGCCAACGGCGGCTACATCATTATTGATGCCAGGAGGCTTCTCATGCAGCCTTTTGCCTATGAAGGGCTGAAACGAACCCTGCGGTCCAGCCAGATAAGGATGGAACCGGTTGAACGCCTCCTCGGTCTGGTGAGCACGGTCTCTTTAGAGCCGGAACCGGTACCGCTCGATGTCAAGGTGGTGCTCATAGGGGAACCCATGATCTATTATCTGCTGCAGGCACATGATCCGGAGTTCAAGACCCTGTTCAAGGTGCAAGCGGATTTTGAACATGACATGGAACGTAATGCTGCCAGTCAACAGCAATATGCTGCGCTGGTAGCAAGCCTTGCCTCGGAAAAAGACCTGCTGCCCCTGCATAAAACAGCAGTGGCTCGAGTGACCGAAGAGGCGGCACGCAATGCTGGTGATTCCGGTAAGCTTTCATTGCATATTCGCAAAATAGCGGACCTAATTAAAGAGGCTGATTATTTGGCTCGTAAAACAGACAAACACTATATTGATTGCCAAGATATAGAAATGGCCCTAAAGGCATCCGAGCGGCGAGGAGGGAGGATCAGTGACCGTATTTTTTCATCCATTGAAGAAAACATCCGTCATATAGATACCAGTGGTGAAAAAATTGGCCAGGTGAATGGATTGTCTATTATAGGAATTGGTGACAATGCATTTGGATTTCCAACCCGTATCACTGCCGTAACCAGGCCCGGTAAAGGCAACATCGTTGATATTGAACGTGAGGTGGAGTTGGCAGGCCCCATTCATTCCAAAGGTGTTATGATCCTTGGCGCTTTTTTAAACTCCCGTTATGCCCGTCACATTCCAATGGGACTACAGGCCAGCCTGGTTTTTGAACAATCCTATGGCGGAGTTGAAGGCGACAGTGCCTCCTGCGGAGAACTGTGCGCTCTGCTCTCTTCACTCTCTGGTGTTCCCATCCGCCAAGATATAGCTATCACCGGTTCGGTGAGTCAATTGGGAGAAATCCAGCCGGTGGGTGGTGTGAATGAAAAAATCGAAGGCTTTTTCGACATCTGCAACGCACGCGGATTAACAGGGACGGAAGGCGTTATTATTCCGGAAACCAATGTCCGCCATCTCATGCTCAAAAAAGAGGTGGTCGAGGCCATTGGCAAACAGCAATTTTCTATCTACCTTGTCACGAAAGTAGACGAGGCAATTGCATTACTCACCGGCCTGGAAGCTGGAGAATACAGTGAAGAGGGATACCCGAAAGATTCGATTAACAGTAGAGTTGAGGCGACCCTACTCCGCTTTGCGCAGGATCTGCGTGCATTTGCTAAAGGGAAACGTTTCACAAAAACATGATGTGAGTAAATGCTGTTACAAAACCAGAGAGTACAAAAAGTTTATGGCCTAGACGTATAACCATGTTTACTATTGGGCTATCTGTTGTATTACAAATAAAATCCAGGTTATAGTCCTTCTCCCCATTATCTGTAAGATAAGTAATATTAATCCTTTAGTAACAAAAAAATATGAACGTACACGAAGCTCTTCTCGCCCGTAAATCCACCCGTGCTTTTCTTGATAAACAGGTGAGCAAAGAAAAAACAGTGCGAATCCTGCAAGCAGCCAGCCATGCGCCCTCCGGGACTAATGCCCAGCCTTGGCAGGTTGCCGTGGTTTCAGGACAGAAAAAACAAGAACTGACTACAGCCATGGAGAATGCGTTTAAGGAGGAACCGAGAGGCACAATGGATTATCAGTATTATCCGCTTGAATGGCGCGAACCCTACAAAAAAAGACGAGTTTCGTGTGCTGCACAACTCTACGATACCCTCAATATTAAGCGGAAAGATAAAGTTGCACGCCTGACCCAGTGGACTGCGAATTATCAGGGGTTTGGCGCACCGGTGATTCTTTTCTTCTTCTTGGATCCGATCATGAAAAAAGGCTCTTTTCTTGATTACGGCATGTTTATTCAGTCCATTATGCTGGCAGCCGTTGAAGAAAACCTTGCGACCTGTGCTCAAGCCGCTTTGGGCCAGTTTCCGGAAATAGTAAAAACTTCACTGGGATATGATCAAGAAACTATTCTCATCGGAGGGATGGCCCTTGGATACGAAAATAAGGAAGCGCCAGTCAATAATTACCGAACTCCGCGTGAAGAGGTTGACGTTTTTACCCGTTTTTTTTATGAATAATGAAAGGAACACCTACAGCAAATACACAATGTGTAGTAACTCAGACCTGATCTGACAGTTACCATAAAAAGGTGTGATTCAATCCGACATTGCTGGTGGCGATTTTAGCCAGCAATAGAAATTGCCATGTTAAGAGTAATACAGAGAAGGTTGAGTCAGCCCCGAGAGCCAAAATCAGTGTTTTCTAGAACAATTGACAGAATGCTATGTTTCGTAGATTCAGGAAAAATCGTGATCTCTACTTGCTGGTAGCAGTTGAAGATTGGCAGGAATAATCTTAAATAGAAAAGCTGGGTATATTGTCCCTAGAACCCGCGTCTCAGAAATCAAGCGGACTCTTTGCCTCTTTCAGAGTTCTGCTTCTGACGGTATGGGTATAGATGAGTCTGTTGATTTACTAGTATTTTCGTTTAAGGTCGAGGCATGCTGAAAAAATAACCACAGGCATATAGTTAATATTCCGAGGATTATTTTTTCAGCATAACGAAAAAATTGGGCGAAAAGACAGTAAATCAACAGGCTCATAGATCATCGTCGTTCTCACATCGCTGTGCCCCAACAATTCCTGAATCGTGCGAATATCATAATTTGCCTGCAGCAGATGGCTGGCAATACTGTGGCGATTATGCCGAGCTCCGAACTATGCCGAGTGAACCCAATTTATCGTTGAACATGAGTGAGTTGTTTATGATCAACTCGGCATAGTTAGTCCAAGTTCAGAGCGCGTTCAATAACTGCAAGAGCTTATCACTTGGTCGGTAACGACCGGCTTTGACATTGAACGGTTTCGTTTTGGCTAACGCTTTTTCTTTGAGAGCCAAATTGGCTTGCAAGTAGATGTTGGTTGTTTCTAAAGATTCGTGACCAAACCAAAGAGCGATGACGGAATGGTCGACTCCGGCCTAAAGGAGTTCCATAGCTACAGTATGCCGAAGAACATGAGGTGAGACCCGCTTTTCTTTCAACGATGGACATGTTTCCTGAGCTTTGGCGACATGTTTGGCTAGGAGATACTGAACACCATCGGCGCTGAGTTGTGTGCCACGGATACTTGGGAAGACGACATCGTTTTCATCTCCACTCAGTTCTTTAAGCCAGGCTTTCATTACTACGACCGTTTGTTTGGTGAGAGGAGTACAACGCTCTTTACGGCCCTTGCCGT
>JAUVLX010000019.1 GCA_030600525.1 Desulfobulbus sp.
TGGCAACCCAGCATTGTGGAGGATTTAGGGCAACGCTTTTTACGTTATCTGGTTGCCTTTGAATCAATCGAGGCTGAAGTGGCACGAGTCGACGCTACTGAAGCAGGCACAGGCGCCAGGCTTATTGGCAGAGATGTCCGAAATACAGTTGAAAACGTAGCTTCATCCCTGTCAACTATTTTTAATCGCAGGCAAACAACCACATTTAAGGTTCAACGCTCTGTTAGAGATACTTTCGGTAGCAAGCGGGACCAGATAGGGGCACATCTCTATAATCAACGCCAGGCTATCAGTAATGCCATCGAAGACCTGGCTATTCAAGCCAGCTATGTTTTCCGCCGTGCAACAGCAACATCACCACCGCAAATGGCGCTGCGTGTTCACAAATTTAAAGATAAGCTAGTCCGTTACATATTTGGCCGCACAGGAGTTTTGTTAGATATTGAACTCAATACAACGAGACGCGGCAGAAACGCTCTACTTAATCGTAGCAATCCGGTAAATGCTGTAACCGTGCAGTTTTTACACTTACCTCCAATATCAAGTAACTCCAATTTATGGCGCGATGCGCTGACACATCGTACAACCGTAACAGGTAGAACACCGATCCCTGAAGATGAACGCGGTGCCGTACGAACCCGGGTTCGGCAAGTAGTACGTGGCATGGGGCCAAGTTCACAAGTTTGGTCAAATGATGGTTATAGGCTCTCCAGGCATGTATTCGAGGCCGTGGATGAATTGGCCCGACAAGAACAGGAAGCAGGTGCCGCTGGGCAAGTGGCGGCCGAGGATTTACCGGCTAAGTCTTACTATCTCGATACCGATAGTACGGCTCACACAACAACAAGTGGTGGGGCTGATATCGGCAACGTTGGGCTACGCCTTGGAACCTATGGTCAAAGGCTACGACAAGATGGGAGTAGCCCAAGGGGGCCACAATGGGCTCGTGAGCGCGAGTCACATCACATTACTCAATATCTTCTCGTAGAGTACTTTCATAACGGTAAGGGCAATAGTAGAGAATCCGATTCTGATCGTATGGCGTTTCCACTCATTTTTGCTCGCGGTCCTGATGCTTATCCTGAGCTGACCCTAACAGCAGAAAATATGCCCAATACATATCGCAGTATACAAATTGCGACCTTAGAAGAGGGCAGGGGTGCTGAAATGCCAGCAATTAGTATTGCACGTCCAACTCATCGTCGTGGTCGTTTGCACGTATCACCTTATGCGGACGATTTTAATGACGCGCCAGACATTACCACTCAAGCTGGGGCAGTAAATCGCAAGTTCATGAGTTACTTAACCTCCGCCTATAAAGCTAAAGAAGAAGCGGCGCTTGCAAGCGAGGCTGGATATACGGAGTGGGTACAGTGGCGGGATAATAATACCACTCAGGTCGCAGGTACGATTCATTCCGCAATGCAACATACGTATAAGTGGATGCGTGACTATATGCAGGCGCGCTTACAAGTAGGATTACGTGTCAATGAACGTGAATATTATAACGATCTTGGTGAAGCCACTACGCGCACCAATTCTGCAGACTATCAAATCAGGACTTCAGAGATGGATACCGTGTTTACTGCTGCAGTGGGGCATAACCGGAGGGGTATGGAACGGTATGGCTGGACGGGTTAAAAAGTTATGGGAGATATACAATGACATCAGGCTATAGCCGCAGTCCAAAACTGTTAAAAGGAGCTCTTATTGAGTTCTCCTCGCGCTTTATCGGGCCTATACCAAATATAATCATATTCCAGTACAACCCGGAGACCTTGAGCCGCTCCCTGCAACCATGGGCACCACCCCCGGCATCAGATAGCAGCAGTGCTGAGAGTGGCGAGGGTGGAAGTGGCGGCAGCACTGCAAGCAGTTCAGGCTCAAGCGGTACTGCTACCGCACAACCCTATGACCCCGGTGAAACTTTTAGTTTAAGTCTGGAGTTGGATGCCACCGATGCTTTGGAAACACCGGAAAACCACCCTGTAGCGGTATTGACCGGTGTGGCGGATCGTATTGCGGCGTTGGAGATGCTCCTGTACCCGGACAAAGAAGGCAGCGATCTGTTAGGGGCCATCGGTGATGTGTTGAGCTTAACTTCCGAAGATGATCCGGAACCACGCTACAGCGTACCCATACTGCTGTTTGTTTGGGGGCCGGGCCGCATCGTACCAGTGCGTGTTACCACTTTTTCTGTGGAGGAGCAGGCCTTTTCCACCGCCCTCTATCCTATACGGGCTAAGGTAAGTGTTGGGCTTACGGTGTTAACGCCCAACCATTTAAAAGATCACCCGGATTCCATCAGCAAAGAGATTGCCATTACATCCTACGACTTCACCTTTGCCCAGAAGAATGTGTTGTCCATGGCCAACCTTGCAAACAGTGTTGAATCCATACTCGGCATGATGCCGTTTTAGGAGTGGTTATGTTTGATGATAAAAGTCGTTACAAAGGTGCTAGCCAATACCAACGCACCGATAGGCAGGGGCGAACGGTAAGCATCGTACAGGTGCCAGAGGAGCAGAGTGAAATCTTCCGAGGGTATCACCAACGTATACAGGGCCAGCGGTTGGATCACATGGCCTACAAGTACATAAATAATTCGGCGGGATTTTGGCGTATTGGTCACCTCAACGACGTGATGCTGCCAGAGGCTTTGAGCGAAGCAGCTGTCATCGCTATACCAAAGAAGAAGTAGAGAAATGGGACTCAATATAAGCATATCAGTCAATGGTTCAGTTGATGCAGAGCTGGCGGCTGCCATCCGGGTGGAGGTGCAGGAGCGCATGGGACAACCTACCACCTATCGGCTGCACTACCCGGCGGATATCAGTGAAGGGGACTTACCGCTTCTGTCCGATTTCCGTTTGGATGCGGGGGCAGAGATCACTCTGAGTGTGCCCACTGACAGCGGCACGGTGTGTCTGGTAAAAGGTCCGGTGAGTGGCCAGTACATCCATTTCCAGCACGGAGGTGAAGGCTCGACCCTGGAAGTGCAGGGCGGAGACACAGCCATTACCATGGACCGGGAGGCCAAGTCTCAGGTGTGGGCGGGGGTGACTGATAGCGATGCGGTGAGCGCCATATTGGCCACCTACGGTTTGACGCTGGATGTAGAGTCCACCTTTGCCGGGCATTTTGAAGACAAACACACCCTGGTCCAGCGGCAAAGCGATTACCAGTTTGTGCAAAACCTGGCCCGGCGTAACGGCTACCTGTTTTGGTTGAGTTGCGGTGCTACAGGTATGGAAACTGCCCATTTTAAACGTCCACCCCTAGGAGGGAGCAGTGCGGTGGAACTGGTTATCAATTTGGATTCGCCTAACATCGAGCAACTGGATCTGGACTGGGATGTAGAACGACCCACCAGTGTGGAGGCGATGCAACTGGACTTGAATCAACTTAGCGATATCGACGGTGGTGCAACTCAAACCCCGTTGGACCTGCTGGGGGGCAGAGGGCTGGCAGACATTACCGGGGATACCCGCTCTCAATACCTTTCCGCTCCCTCTGATGATGGAGGCGACCTGGCAGGTAGGGGCGAGGGCTCTCTCATCGAGACGGGTTGGTTTATTCGCGCACGTTGTCAAACTACCTATGAGCGGTTGGGCAGCGTGGTGCGTGCCCATAGCTTGGTGGATATGCGGGGAGCAGGACGGCGTCACAGCGGGCAGTATTTTGTATCCGCTGTGCGGCACGTGATCGATGGTGTCTCTCACAGGATGGAAATCGAACTTGTACGCAACGCTTGGGAGTAATGAGATGAGCCAAGACTTACTGCAAACAATCGTCTCCTGGATACGTAACCGTTACTTCGGGAAGTACCGGGGCACAGTTACTGACAATGCAGACCCTACAGCCCGTGGACGCATAAAGGTACGGGTTCCTTCTGTACTGGGGAACTTGGAAGTATGGGCCATGCCCTGTGTGCCTTATGCGGGCGATGGTGTGGGGTTTTACTGTCTGCCCAATACGGGTACCGGGGTATGGGTGGAGTTTGAAGCAGGGGATAGCTCTTACCCTATCTGGAGCGGTTGTTTCTGGGCCGACAGCCAGTTACCGGACGACTCCGATGCCAACATAAAAACCTTGAAGACCGACTCGGTGACCCTGCGTATTGACGACAGTGGAGATGAACTGAAAGCGGAGACCTCCAACGGTGCCAAAGTCACCATTACTGATGAGATTGTAAGTGAAAAAGGGAGCACCAGCCACACCGTCAGCAGCAGCAACATCACCAGCGACTCAGGTGGCAGCGGCAAGGTGGACGTATCTTCTTCTTCTGTCAGTGTTAACAACGGCGCATGGGAGGTGATGTGATGTCCGGCAACACCTTAACCACCACTTCAACGCTTATGTGCCCACATGGCGGCATGGTGCAGATTATCAGTACCAACACTCGGGTGACGGCTGACGGCGGCTTCGTGGCCCTGGCTACGGATACCTTTATTATCACCGGCTGCCCATTTCAAATACCGGCAGCTCCCAGCCCCATACCCAGCCCCTGTATTCAGGTACAGTGGATTGTGCCGGATACCCGCAACATGGTTAATGGCACCCCCACATTAAGCCAGTCCAGCACCGGATTGTGCATCAGCGCCATGGGTATCCCCCAGGGGCAGGTGAGCATTGTAAACACCCAAGCCAAGGCCAGGAGTAGTTGATTATGCAAAAAAACGTATATGCCATTGAATATCCGTTTACAGTGGACCACGGCCTGAAAAGCCTGGCGATTCAGACCGATTTCGCCGCTCATGTGGAGCAGTTGATGAAACAGGTGCTGTTCACCAACCCGGGTGAGCGCATCAACCGGCCGGACTTTGGTTGCGGTATACGCCGAATGGTATTCGCTCCCAACAGTCAGGAGTCTGCCAGCCTGGTCCAGGTGACCATCTACCAGGCCATGGAAAAATGGCTGGGTACCTTGGTTACAATAAATCAGGTGGATGTGAGCGCAGAAGATGAAGTACTGAGCCTAAAAATAAATTACACACTCAAAGCACGCCAAGAACGGCGCTATCTCAACGTGGAGGTGAGTTTATAATGTCCTGCACCTTTGACCGTATTGAGAAACTACTGGAGCAAACCCTGGCCACCGGCATCGACTTCATCCATGTAGCCGATAATCAGGTGGTGTTGCAAGTCCACTTTCACATAAAACGGGACGCACCACCTGCCACGCCGAGGAATATTTTAACCGGCCTCACCAAAGAGCAGATTGTGGTCCACCCTGCGCTTATCAATGTGGAAGAGGTGGATACGGACAAGGACACTGTGGCTGTGGAAAGCATCCAGTGGATAGAGTCCGACACTGTGTTGGAGATCACTACCAAAGCGTCTGGTGGATTTGAAAACTTCAAACTCTACATCGATGACATCCGGGTGGATGACTTCTACAACGACGTGCTGTTTAGCTTTAAAGCCAACTGCGAGAGCCACCTGGACTGCAAACAGGCAGAGCACGAGTGCTTCGATGAAGACGAAGTGGACTTTCCCATCGATTACCAGGCCAAGGATTTCTGGAGCTTCCGTCGAGCCTTGCTAGACTTCGCCTCGCTCCGCTACCAGGATTGGCAGGATAGGGCAGAGGCCGATGCAGGGGTGATGCTGGCGGAGGTGATGAGCGCACTGGGTGATGAGTTGAGCTTTTATCAGGACCGCGTAGCTCGCGAGGCCTATCTCGAGACAGCCACCCAGCGTCGCTCTTTACGGCACATCGCTCGACTGGTGGACTATGAAATCCACGAAGGCCTGGCCGCATCCACCTGGCTGGACATAACGGTTAATGAAGCAGAGAGTGGCAGCATCCCCGCTGGTGCCGATGTGTGGGTCGAGTCCGACAAAAGCGGCAACGTCTATTTTGAAGTAGGGCGCGGTCTGGCAGACAGTATCAATGACGAAGCCTTTGCCGTGGATTCTGCCATCAACAGCCTTACCCCTCACATTTGGGACGAAGACGTCACCTGTTTGCCGGTAGGGGCTACTGAGCTTTACATCAACGGTGTCCATAAAGCTAACCTGCCGTTTAACGACACCGTGGACGATGACATTCCCTGCCGCTGGATGGTATTGAAAACAAACCCTGAAAATTCGGCCATTACTGCACGCCGCCAGCTGGTGTGCGTTATCGATATCACCGAGCACACCGATCCGTTGGTGGATGACCCTGGCTGCGACACCGACATAACCCGGCTCGTCTGGCAGGAGGCCCAGTCCTTACCTTTTGAAATGGAGTTGGATACCCTGAAGGTGCGGGGTAATATCATCCCTGCCTCCGCAGGCAAACAGGCTGAGGTGGTATTTGTCACCGGCGCTGAAGTCGGCGACCTCGTGCCTGGCTTAACCGATTTGCAAAAAGCGGATGTGGGTCGAAGTGTGGAGCGCATCGGTGCAGATGACACCATTATGCATCTGTTTACCCTGCCGTCATCGGAAGAACCCCCTTTGTGCTGGTTGGGAGATGGGGCCAAGGACGGTGTACCGGAGGTATACCTAACCGAAGTGACCTGGGATGGCAGTAACTGGCAAAACATCAGCGGTGGGGAGTGGGAATGGACCCGTTCCTTCTTAGGGGAAAATGCCTCCCAGGCGGACGACGAACACTACACGCTGGAAGACGGCACCTGGCGCCGGGTGGTAGGTTACCGGCGAGTGGGCAAAGAGGTTGTTCACTACGACTACGCCAGCAGCGATGGCAAAACTCTTCGCTTTGGCGACGATGCCTTCGGCCGTATACCTGATAATAAGATATTCAAAGTTCACTACCGTTTGGGTAACGGCAAGGTGGGTAATGTAGCCGCCAATACTCTGGTTCATTTCAGCCAGGGAACATTAAGCTTTGTGGCAAGTATCGATAATCCTTTTCCCGTAGAAAATGGCCAGGATGCAGAAACCTCGGAAGAGGCCAAACAGTTGGCTCCGGAGGCCTTCCGCGCAGTCACCTATCGGGCGGTAAGGGAAGAAGATTACCGGGAGGCGGCCGAACGGCTGGACTGGGTGCAACGGGCTGGTGCCCAATTCCGTTGGACCGGAAGCTGGCAAACCGCTTTTGTCACTCCAGACCCATTAGGTGCAGTCAATGTCAACGAAACCCAGCGAGAGGCTCTGGCTACCCAGATAGACCGCTTTCGTCAGGCAGGGAGGGAAGCGGTGGTTTCCGACCCTGTGTATGCCGACATCGACCTGAAAATAACCATTTGCGTTCAACCCCACGCCTACCCCGCTCAAGTGGAATCCCGAGTGATGAGAGCCCTCACCGGAAGCGGCAAAAAAACCGGTTTTTTCTCGGAAGATAATTTCACTTTCGGGACCCCTTTAAGGCGTTCTCAACTTGAGGCCACGATACAACAGGTGCCTGGAGTCAAAGCGGCGAACAGCATCACCATTCGTCGTCGTGGCTACTTCTCCTGGAAACCTCTTGTCGGCCTTTACTACCCGGTAAACACCTATGAAGTCATCAGGCTGGAAAACAATCCGGATAAACCGGAGCAGGGCACACTGCAACTGATAATGGAGGGCGGCGCATGAGTTGTTCATGTGATGAAAGGGCGATCTTTTCGCCGTTGGATATTCCAGCCGGGTTGAATTCGCTGCCCCGGCAAATGGCTGGCTTCCCACAGTTTCGTCTGGCTATGCTGGCGGCCTTACGGAAGCACCACGCACTCAACCAATGGCAGGCCCGGGACAAAGAAGACTTGGGGGTTATGCTGTTGGAGATGTGGGCCTACGTATGCGATGTACTGGCGTTTTACGACGAGGCAATTGCCAACGAAAGCTACCTGCGCACCGCCCAGTTACGGCCCTCCCTGCGCAAGCTCACCGACCTGTTGGGCTATATTCCCCGCCCGGCTGTGGCCTCCTCGGTGGTCATGACTGCCATCGCCGAAGGTCGCAAATCTTTATGCTTGAGCCAGGGTACGGCGTTTCGTTCCGAGGCCTTTGACGATGAAGCTCCCCAAGTGTTTGAGCTGAATAGCGACAGTATAATACATCCGCTCAACAACAGTTGGAAGGTCAGCCCCCAACGGTCAACGACAATGAGTGGTACCCAATCCACACTGCTATTACAGGACGAAAACAAAAAGCTGCAAAAAGACGACATCTTTATCGCCACCGCCAACAGCTCTACCAGCATTCACCAAGTAGTTAAGCGGGAAAGCATTGTGGGTGAAGATGAAGAGAATTACACCCAACTTACCATCGATCCAGATGTAAGCTTCATCGTCGCCACCAAGCCGGAAGAAGTTGCTCTCAACAGCTCAACCCAGACTGCAGGTTTGTGGACCATGGGTACCAGCCCCCAAGCGGTGATCAACTCCAACTCCTACACTGAGTTGGTGCTTAATGGCTTGTACCGACAACTCAAGGCAGGGCAGGAAATCCTGGTGTCCAAGGGCACCGAATATCGCTGGTTCACCCTCACCAAAGTGGGAGATGTGATGATGAACATCACCACAGGCGGTGATTACACCGTAGATGAAAATGATGTCACCGTGAACCCGGTGGTGGCCCCTGCCACCAAACTCACTTTGGATGTGAGCCTCAACAGCAGCAGTCGAAAAAAGAGCGGGGCAAGCTATTGGTACAATAGTAATACAAGCGAGCTTCAGGTGCATCATGCCTTCATAAAGGTGGGCAATCTCACCCTGCAAAGGGAAACCGCCATTACCGAAAATAGCGAGCTCAAAGTCACAGCCACCAGGGGTAAAAAAATCGATACGCCGGTTGATGCTAGCTCACCCACACGTTTCGTGCTGAAGGATGTGAACGAAGTCAGCGTGCAGGGTAACGGCACTCTGAATTACACCTCTGGCGAGCTTACTTTCCAGGGCAGCAACTGGGGCGACGATCTCACTCCGGCCATCAAAGTTTGGGGTAATGTGATCAACGCCACTCGAGGTGAGACGGTGAATAACGAAATCCTGGGCAGTGGTAATGCCACCCAGGCATTGCAAACCTTTACACTGAAGAAAAGCCCCTTAACCTATATCGCCGCTCCCACCAGCGACGATGAAAGAGGTGTAAGCTCCACCCTCACTGTGTGGGTAGACGGCATACAGTGGCAGGAGGTTTCCAGTTTTTACGGCTACGGAGAGAATGACGAGGTTTTCATCGTTCGCCAAAACGATGAACAGGAGAGCCACATCATCTTTGGCGATGGTATGCGGGGCAGGCGCTTACCTTCGGGTCTCGATAAAGTTATTGCCTCCTACCGTTACGGCGCAGGGGCTGCCACTCCTCCGGGCCAAACCATCACCCAGCTGGCAAGGCCGGTGAAAGGGCTAAGCTCGGTGAGCAATCCGTTTGCGGCCACCGGCGGCAGCAACGAAGAGGATGAAGAGGGCATACGGGGGTACGCTCCCCAGTCCGCCTTGTTGCTGGGTCGTGCTATTTCTGTTCCGGATTTCATCGCTGCCACCAAAGGCCTGCCAGGGGTCAAAGCCGCCCAGGCTCAATGGCGGTGGAATAATAAGCGTCAACGGCCCGTCATTCAAATCTGGTACATCGGCACCTGTGACACCGCCACCATCAGAACGGCCCTACGGAACCTGGCAGACCCAAGCATCGCTCTAGACGTGGAAACGTCCAATGCTCAGGCTCTGTCGTTGTCCTTCGATATAGATGTCGATAGCACCTATGTGGACACTGAAGTTCTGGCGACAGTGCGCAGCACGCTCATCGATGAAGAGGAGGGCATGCTGAGCGAAAGGAACATCGGCATTGGTGCGCCACTCTATCGTTCCCAACTCTTTGAAGCCATCCTGGCTATACCCGGCACTATCGCCGTCACCAACATACAACACGATGGCACCTCCTTTGAAGAGATGGGCATTAAACCCACCGATCCCGGAGACTACTACACTGTAAACAGCACCATAGCTACTGGGGCCAAACTCATCATCAATGGCGAGGAGGAAAGCGATGGCTGAAGATCGCTTTAAAGAATACTTTACCGAAAAAATCTGGGAGATGATTCCCGCCATCTATCGCCATGAAGATGGATTGGCGGATAAACCGGACGTATTGCGTAGCATGGTAGAGGTGATGGCCGAGCAGGCCGCCAACGTGCGCCGCAGCCATGATCGTCTATGGGAAGATCAATGCATTGAGCTTTGTGACCAATGGGCAGTTCCTTATATTGCCGATCTTGTGGGCACCCGTTTGGCCTCCGCCCTCAATGCAAGAGCACGCAAAGTGGATGTGGCCAAAACCATCTACTACCGTCGCCGCAAAGGTACCTTGGCCGTCTTGGAAGAGCTCATCAGCGACATCACTAGCTGGGAAGGACAGGTGGTCGAAGGCTTCCGTCGTCTGGCCCGCGCCCGGCACGGGCTAGACCCACTACCCAACTACGAGGCAGGTCGTTTTACAGGCACCCTGCCCGGTGGGATTGCCGACTTGGGCTCAGCCCACGCGGCGGAGATAACCCAAGGACCCTTTGACGAATACTACCACACTCCGGACCTGCGTAAGCCAAAGGGTCGGGATGGTCGTTATGGTATCCAGCGGCTGCTGTTTTACCTTTACCGCATCCGGGCTTTTGAGGTCACGCAAGTGTCCCCTTGTGAACTACCAGGCAGCGGTGGTATGGGCTACACTTTCGACCCTTCGGGGCGGGACATTCCCCTATACATGCCCCGTAACCGCCCCCACAATGCTCAACACAGAGGTAACGCTGCAGACTGGGGTCAATGGCGCTCCAGCTATGAGTGGGAGTTGCCGGCCCCCATGCGCTGCCGTCTGCTGGGCCATGCCGAATACCAAATCGAAGATCAGGCCATTATCGAGCTGGCGGAAGACGAAGTGCTCAGCCAAGCCCAGGCCGACGAACTCTCCAAATTGGCGGACATTCGCTATACAACCGAGCAACGCTTGCAGGATGCCCTTGGCGAACTCCCGAGTAGCGCAGCCTTTCTGGACGTAAACAATTACGCGGCCTTACTCAATCTGGCCCTCATTGATCAATGCGGTAAACAAAACCTCTACCCCAATGCCGTCAACGTAGAGGATAACAGCACCACCGTGAGTAAAGATCAAGTCACCTCCGGCAACCTTAGTACCATGGTCACCACCGTTACCGACAAACGAATACAAATTGATCCGAAAAACGGTCGACTGCTCTTCATCGGTGGTATCCCCAGCACGCCTTTGGTGACGTACCATTATGGCTATAGCGCAGAGATCGGTGCAGGTACCTACTTCCGCAACGAAATCGATAAACTCACTATTGATATCAATGTAAGCGGCGGTGGAGAACTGGATGCCACGGAACTGGGCAACAACGATAGCATCACCCAAATCGATGACAGTCTCACCTACCGGCCCATAAGCGACAAGCTGGCTGTGGAAAGCATGGCCGTTGTGGCTGCCAATCAACAGCGGCCCTATCTGTTTTTAGAAACCAACTGGGTGCTTAACACCGGCGAATTTGAAGACGCTACGCTTTTATTGGACGGCCTGTGGATAGGCAGCGAATCCAGCAATCAGGTTATCCTCCGCGGAGACTACGAAGAGGTCACCCTAAGGCATATGACCCTGGACCCAGGTGGTCTGAAAGGCGGGCATGGAAGCGATGTGCTCCCAGCAGTTCAGCTGGTGATCGAGGGCAATATTGAACTGCTGGTCATCGAATCCAGCATTATGGGTCCAATCAGGATCGAAGGTAATGGGTACGTGGAAAAAATTGTTATCAAAGACAGCATCATCCATAGCATCGATAGTAGTGTGCCCGCACTTACTCTACCAGATGCCGAATTGCATCTTGAGCGGATAAGCGTAATAGGGGACATCAGTGCCCAAAACCTCTGGGCCACCGACTCGCTGATATTTGGCACCGGCGATATCTTTGACACCCAAAGCGGCTGTTTTCGCTTTAGCGCCGCGAAAAAAAACAGTCGGCTGCCTCGACAGTACCGCAACGTATGGATAGAAAAAATGCCTGCCCTGTTTACCAGCACCAGGTATGGCAACCCCGGCTACCTGCAACTCACGGAAAACACTCCAGACAGCATTGCCAGGGGAGCGGAAAATGGATCTGAGATGGGTGCCTACAACACGCTCATAAACCCCATTAAATACGAAGGGCTACGTTCGAAAGTGGAAGAATATATGCCCTTCGGCTTACTCCCTGTTTACATATTTGAATCTTAGACGAGGCTCACCATGGCAACCGACAACATATCACGATCAGCGTACTATCCGCAAAAAAGATACGCCGGAGTGCGGATGCAACAAGGGCGTGTATTTACCGACGACGACTTCAACGAGCACGAAGTCATCAATCACGAAGACAAACGTCTTGCGCTTAAAGAGGTCGTCGGTGCCGCTGGCAGCCCGGACAAAGGCTTTGCAATCAGTAAGGCCGACGATACCAATGGCATAGACTTTCAAATCAATAAAGGCGTATTTTATGTCGGCGGCTTGCGGGTTGAACTACATAAAAACCAGACCTACCAATTGCAAAAAGACTGGCTGCAAAATCCGGGAAACGCTTCTGCCAGAGGCGAGCGGCAGGACATGGTTTATCTGGAAGTATGGCAGCAAAATGTATCTGCGGTAGAAGACGAAGAACTGTTTGAAACAGCCTTAGGGGGACCCGACACCACCACCCGACGGCGCACCATGTGCCGGGTAAAATTGGCGAAATACGTGGGCACCGGCTACTGCGCCGAAGCCTGGGATAAGTTTAAGGCGGCAATTGAGGCTTACCTGGGAGGGCAAATACGGGAAAACCATGCCTTGGAATCCGATGCGGATCTCACCGTGGGCTACGAGACCAACGGCAATAATGAAGATATCTGCTCACCCTCGGCCATAGCCGGCTACCTAGGGGCGGAGAATCAATCCATACGCGTACAGCTTACTGACAAAGACCATTTTATCTGGGGTTTTGATAACGGTTCCCCACTGTATAGAGTGAACCTGGAAGATGCTGCTTCCACCCGTAATACCATCAAACTGCTCACTGAACCAAAAGACCAGGCCCACTGGCCCAAAGCAGGGCAAATTGTAGAAATCATCCCCTGGTCGGCAGTATTGGAAAACGGGGAGAAGTTGGCCGAAGAGCTTGATCCAGGGCATTTTTCGACCCTCACCGGCAGCTATGATCCAGACACTAGTATAGTAACTTTAACCACCTCATTACCAAAGTTTTTTGGTGAGCAGTGGGAAAAACGTAGCGATGTCAATAAGCTGCGTAAAACCCATTTTGGTACCGAAGATCTAGACAATATCCACGGCTACTTCTTCATGCGGGTCTGGGATAGGGGGGCAGACCAAAATAGCGATCCTGAATTAGCCATCACCAACAAACCCGTCATTTTGGGTGCCACCGGGTTAAATGTCATCATTACCGGCGATTATCGCCTGCCTGGCGATCACTGGATTATCGCAGCCCGGCCTCACACGCCTGATCAAGTTCACCCTTGGCAACTGGAGGTAAGCCGAGGCACCGAAGGCTACCAACGCTTCTATGCTCCCCTGGGCATCATCCGCTGGAACGATCCAGATACCGGTGACCATGTTATTTACGACTGCCGCCGCACCTTTCGTCCGCTGACTGACCAAAACGGTTGCTGTATTTTTAGCGTAGGCGACGGGATGAAAAGCCGGGGGGATTTTAACTCTATCGAAGAGGCGATAAAACACCTGCCTTTAGAAGGAGGAAGAATCTGCGTATTACCCGGAACACATCGCGCCAATCTGAAAATACGGAACCGCAAAAACATCCACATCAGTGGCTGCAAAACACAGAGCATCGTGTATCCAAAAGAGAAAGGGGAAAACGATCCGATTATTGCACTGGTATCATGTCGAAACATCCGAATTGACGACCTCACACTGGTTAACCACACCGGCGAAGCCGTCATGGTTATCGATGATAATGCGTTTTCAGACACCTCACTCGGCATTTGTATCGAGACCAACCACATACTGGCACTTACGCATGCCATCTATGTGAAAACTGAAAACCAAAAAGCGGGTAAAAACGATATCCGCATTATCAACAACGAAATCGCCATGCTGGACAAAGAATCCGGTGGTGTGGCCATCTTTGTTGAAGCCGACGATGTGCTCATCGACAATAACCGGGTTGTCGTCATCTCCCCACCAGACCCCGATAATCCGGATGATACCCAGGATCCAGACGATCCCACCTGGGGCATCTTCCATCCCTGCAACAACGGGGCGGACTACTATGTGCAATATACTTTCATGATCAACCTGGTCATGGTCGTCTTCGGCTACATGCAAAAAGTCTGGTTCAAGCTGCATAACCAGCGCCAGTATCTGGGTCAGGGTGGCATACAAATCGGCGGTGGTTCGGAATTAGTAAGGATTAAGAACAATCGGATCGCTGGAGGCTTTGGCAACGGCATCACCTTGGGAAGCCTGCCCGACGCTCTCATTCAAGGCCAGGAGCGCTATGGTGTTATGTTTTACAAGGAGGTAACAGAACAAGAGCGTAAACTTCTCACGGAAGAGCTCGACGCTTTTCTTTACGATATCAGCATCGAAAACAACACCATTACCAATATGGGGCTTTCCGGAATCGGCGTACCCGCCTTTATGCACAGAGAAAAAATAGGCATCATGATTTCCGTGGAAGAGGTGCTGATCCGAGAAAATAACATCACCCATTGCTGCCATCAGCTCCCCATAAAGCGTGATAAGGACATGGCCATGGAGACCGGTTTTGGAGGTATAGTTCTTTCAGCAGTGGAAAACATCACCATATCTCAGAATCGCATCGAGAATAACGGCAACCAGGAAACTCTGCCGGTATGTGGCGTCCTTCTGCTCTATGGCGAAAATGTCGACATCAGTGACAACCGTATCCATAATAACGGGCCATTTGACAACGACGACGACACCAGCTTTGAACAAGGCCTGCGGGGGGGGATCGTCGTTACCATGTCTTTTAAACAAATCGTTTACGAGATCTTTGGCGACAGACAACTACAACGGCCCGATGGCATTCCTGCTGTAAAAGTTCACGACAACATCGTCACTCACCCACTGGGTCAGGCACTGATGATCGTCACCATGGGACCAGTCTCCGTGGTTGGCAATCAATTTACCTCTCAAGGAGTGGACTGGAAGGCCAATCCGTACTCCATATTTGCCGGGGCAGTGCTTATCCTTAACCTGGGTGTCTCCCAAGACCTCATGGCAACCATGTTGCTTACCAGATTTAAATACATGGCCTCCAACAACCTCCAATTGACGCAGGCCAAGGTAGCAACAAATGGGAGCACAGACGCCATCCAAGGCATGAGCTGGCTGTTAAAGTACCTTTACCTGCCTGGCGGCAACGTACTTTACTCCAGCAACCAAACCACCCTGGATTTACAAAGCCAACAGATCGACTTTGCTTTCAGTGCCCAGACAATAGCCTCGCTCGACGATATCGGGTACAACAACAACCAGTCCGATTGCCGTTCATTGCTGGATAGATTATTTACCGATGTCGCACTTCTAGGAGTGACCATCCGCACCAACGACAACCGATTCCAAGAGGGTTTTACCGGTGGCTTAACCATGACCTTGAGTTCCTTGTTCTCCTTTGGGTTGATGAATACCGCCACTACTAATCAGTCCACCCACTGTTTGCTCACCTATGCCGCACCCCAATACCGAATAAATGCGGGCAATACCGTGTTGCTGCCCACTGGGTGCGAGGAACGGGTAAATTTAATCAGCAAACGGCTATCCGTGCCGCAATCCGACCAACAACAAGTGATCACCTTGCTAGGGTAGGGAGAATAAAATAATGAGAATCAAACAACCTGGAAACGACGAAATGCTCAAAATGGTGGACAACTCCATCGACGGCCTTGATCAACTACGGGCCCAAGCCCTCTACCATTTGCAAATATTACAGGACGGCCGCAACAGTTCGCTCATGCGAGAACAATCCCGTTTGAAAAAAAAATATGGCAGCAACCACCCCAGAGTACAAAAACTCAGCAACCGTATTCAATATAACCAAGGGGCAGCACAAGAAATCAAAATCGAAGTGGCCAAAGTCAAAATCATCGTCCCCAACATTGACCCCCAAACCTGGATGGTTCACGGTCGAGTCATGGAAGCCGAAGGGGGCAATCCCATACCAGGAGTCACTGTATCCCTCTACACCGCCAAAGGGACCTGGGTAAAGGCGTTGGGCTACTCATGCACCGATGAACAAGGCTACTATTCCATACGTTACACAAAAGATGTCATCAAAGACAAAACGGAAAACGGACAGCAAAAAGACGATGCCGCCAAAGTTGAACCCTTAGCAGATGCAAAAGAAAGAGAAGCCGCCGCCCGGAAATGCTTTTACCTAGGGGTAACGAATAAAGACCAACAAGTCATCCACACCGAAAGCGAACCCGTTTGCGTAAAACTTGGTCAAATCGACTACCGTCTCATCATCCTTAGTAAAAGCCAATGCACTCCACCTGCAGACGACAAAAAAAAACAACCAACACCTACCCCTGTAGATCCTCGGAAAGATTTACGACGCTGGGCAGTCAAAGGCGCCGTTACCTACAACGACAAAACTCCCGCTGTTGGCCTGACAGTGAGTCTCCACGATAAAGAAAAAAAATACAGCGAAGCCCTCGGCAATGTAAGAACAGACAAAAAAGGCGAATTTAAACTGGAATACAAAGAAGAAAACATAAAAGGTTTATTTGAGGAAAAACCGGACTTGTTTGTAATGGTTGTGGATGAACAAGGCGCCAGATTATATCGATCCCCAAAATCTATAAAAAGCGGCGGGGAAAATGTGGAAGGGTTACATATAACAATTAAAAAAAATGCGTAGGGGGGGGCATCCAACCTGTATTTTTCACCAGAATATGAGCTTGACAGCAAAAGAAAGTTTCTTTCAACACAGGGGGGTTACAAGGATAAAGCAAACAAATTAGGGCAAGTTAGTACTCAGACAAGCTAAGCCCACAAAATACTTCCCGTCCGGAAGACTGCGTGCACACGCTGGATCCGTCATCAGCCAATGACATTAAAGAGATCGCAGGTAAGGTTGCAGCTTCCGCAACGGATATTACAATACACCGGGCATGTTGCTGTGCCAAAAAAAGAGTGTGAATGAAAGCAACACCTTGTGGGAAGTTTGCGAGCAAAATTGTGCGCCACGTCGAACATATGTTGATAAGCCTTCCCAAGGAGGCATTAGACTTCGATAGTAAGTATATGCCTACGGTATTTTTTTGACATGCCTCAACCTTGGATGAAAAACTCATTATTCGAGAGATCCTTACCCGGCAGCCTTAAGAATCTGTTCAAATTTTTCATTGCCCGCTAAATTTTTGAATGATTTCTCTCCTGCAACTTCTTTTTTTAAGGTATCGGAAAGGTTTATGGCCGTTTCCAGGTCCTCCACCGCCTCGTCAATCAATCCAGTTTCGGCCTTAGCGCATGCACGTTGCCAATAGGCCAAGGAGTACTCATTGTCATGTTCCAGGGCTTGATCAGCCAGGGATAAGGCCCATTTTTTTTCACCGATTTCAAGGAGGGCATCTGCCTTATAGGTCAGAACTTCAACATCGTCTGGTCGTAGCTCAAGAATTTGATCGTAAATGTTGATTTTTTCCTGTTCACTTTTTTCCAGCCCGGCCCTCATCCATAACGAATGGATATTATTTGTCAGGGCAATTTGCTCCTGGTTGCTCAGGATCTGTTCAGAGCGTTTTCTCATTTTTTTCTCGATCTCCCCCAGCCGCTGTTCATATTCTTCCACAAGCTGTGAAATTTTTTGGGTTGTAATGTCTTCCATTGAAGCACGCACGTCGCGCACTGATTTCCAGCCAAGGAGAACCAGCATGGTTGCAGCTGCGGTAATAATATAAAAAATATTGTTGGTGGTATCTGCAGTATAACGAATTGCTCGGTCAGAAGCCTCCAGCTTAGCACCGGCTACTTTTTCTGTGACCCGCACTTCCAGCTGTTGTTGCCCTATTCTGAGTTGTTTCAGCTCATCTAAAACATATCTTTCGATAAACGGTTTATACAGCGGTTTGGTAAACGTAGGCTCTGGCGTCTCGGTTTGTTTTGGTTGCTCATCTGTAGCCTGTGCAGGGACTAGAGTTGAGAAAGAAACAGTAAGCAGTAAAAGGAGAATGCATTGGAATTTCATGGGATAATTTCACAATAATTAAGGTAGTAGATGTATTTAGTTTTTAAACGGGTATCTCTTCAAAATTTTGTTTTTTTCAGCGTTACAATTGCATGGATTGATAGTGTCGAAAAAAAAAGAAAGTCTCTCTACCAATATTGATCCAAATGAGCAAGCAAGTTGTAACAACAAGCAGAAGTTTTTGCTCAGCTAATCAATTGCCGGAAAGTCTTTGCTGGAGTGAGGAAGGCTTATGTGCAGTAACTGCTGGCCTGGGGTACTGTGTTGCAACCTGGCTAGGAGCATGTTAATTTTCGTTGTTTAGTAATTCGTTGGATTGTTTATATCGTTTTTTCTCAAAGAGGGAATATGGCAGAGCATTTTGATATCGTTTTTACCGACCTGGACGGTACCCTGTTAAACTCTGAAAAACAGGTTAGCGAGCAAACGCTGACTTTGTTTCATTCATTGAAAAACAACGGCGTATCAAGGGTTATTGCTACCGGTAGGTCTTATTTTTCTCTGCAAAAGGTTATTGCCGATGATTTTCCGGCTGATTATTTGATTGTCTCCTCAGGGGCAGGTATTGTGGAGGTACGGACGCAAAAACTCCTTTTTTGCCAACCTTTTCACAATAAAGATATTCAGAGCGTAAGCACTCGGCTGATTGCTCAGGGACTGGATTTCATGGTCCATGACCAGCTTCCAGATAACCACCATTTTGTCTATCACCAGAGCGGCAATAAGAATCCTGATTTTAAAAGAAGAATAGAAAACTACCAGGATTTTTGCAGGCCGTTCAGCTGCAACTCGGAGTTGCCTGCGCATTCAGCGCAGATTATAGCTGTGCTTCCCGAAGATCCGGCCCTTTTTAGCAGGGTTGCTGCTTGTTTTGATCAATTCCAGGTGACCCGGGCCACCTCTCCTCTTGATCATCGTTCCATTTGGTTGGAGATCTATCCTCCTGGTGTGTCAAAGGGGGCTGCAGCAAAGTGGCTGTGTGAATATCTTGATCTCGGGTTTGATCGGACAATAGGAATTGGCAATGATTATAATGATATAGATTTACTCGATTTTACCAACCAGAGTTATGTGGTGGCGAATGCACCTCGGGAACTCCAGGAAAGATATCTGCTGGCTCCATCAAATGATGAGCATGGAGTATATCATGCTCTAGTTGGCAACTAACTCATTCCAGTGAAAAGGATTACCTGCGTTTGTAAAAGTAAATTACTACCATCAGTTTAGCCCGTTTTTCACCGATACTGCGTCCGGTATGCGGGGTGCGGGAATCAAAATAAGAGTGGTCGCCTGCTTCAAGGATATAGGTTTCTTCGCCATATTTAAATTCCATGGTGCCTTCCAGCACATAGATAAATTCTTCACCTTCATGGCTAAACATCTGAGGGAATTCAAACGGGGCAAAAATGAAAAAGGGTTCCATATTTTTGCCCGGTTTATCTGCAGCCAGAACTATATAGTCGTAACCTACATAATGGGAGCTTTCCTTGATGATCTTTCCGTCGTCTTTTTTACCGATAACGATGGGCCTGTTTTGGGTGGTACCAATGTCTTTCTTGAAGATGTCTGTTATTTCCACACCCAGAGCACCCGCAACTTTGTTGAGGGTGGAGTAGGGCGGCGCCTTCTCAGATCGCTCTATTTTGGAAAGATATCCCTTGGTCAGACCTGTCTTGTCGGCCAATTCTTGGAGCGTCATCTTTTGCTGCTTACGGGATTGCTGAATGTTTTCAGCTATTATTTTTTCGTCCATCATCTCCGCTACAGATCAAAAGTTTGTATGTATCATTAACGGCATGCTGTTATTTTAGGTCGAAAAGCATAGCAAGATACTTGGCCGGGTGCATCATAGTAATGGTATCGTCATCACTGAGCTGACCTGAAAGGTTGAGGCGACACACCGGACAATCTGTTAGCCATATTTTTGCCCTAGTTTTGCGGGCATTGTCAATTTTGGAACTCCCCATTTTTGCTGAGACTTCTGGGTATTCATAAAAAAAGGTGCCTCCACCTCCGCAGCAGGCTGTACTGTCCGTAGTCGGCAGGTACTCTATTTCGGGTATCTCCTCCAAAACTCGTGCTGCTGACATGAAATTGTTTTTCAGATGGCAGGGTGTGTGATAGGTAACCGGCTGGTGCTCAGCAAGCCTTGTTGCAATATTTTTTCTGTCCAGTTGGTCAAGGCGGTCGTATACAAAGGACATCAGATCAACCACCTTGGCGCTGATCTCTAAAGCTGGTCCGTCCTCCAATCCGTATTTTCGCATCATGGCAGGAAAATTATTTTTCAGGGCAGCACCACAGGTCGGGCAGTCAACGATAACCGC
>JAUVLX010000129.1 GCA_030600525.1 Desulfobulbus sp.
AACCGTCCCCATTATTTTTTGCAATATCGACAAATTCGGTAAAAAGATGCCGGCCTTCTTGATCTCTAAATGTCTGCAGTTCCTGACCAATAAGATCAGTTCTATAAGGGTGCATGAGCATTTTGGGAGTTAGGTCCATTACCCAGAAATAATCTTTTATTTCCTCTCCATATCTGAGAAATTGAATGTATTGCAGAGCCTGTTTCTGTGCCTCTTCTCTGTCTAACCTTCCCTCCTGCTCCTGTATTGCAGCTTTGTTAACAATGGACCAGGCCGCAAAGGAGAGTTCTTTTATTGTTTCTCTTTTTCCAGCCATCATAGATCGTTCCAAAGATGGAATAATCAGCAGAAATATGACCGATGCAAAAAGAGAGATTGCCAGAAGAGATGGCAGAACTATACGGATAAAAAAAGGTCGCCAGACTCGAACATCCTTCTCTGGTGGCATGAATATCCTCCTTAGGGAAGTGAGTTTCAGATAGAACAGGCGCGGTCGGGAGCTAATAGGTTCCGCAACCTGACAGGAAATATCGCCGACTTAATGTGGGCTATACATGAATTGAGGAGCCCATGATTACAGTAACAAAAAATAAATATAATATTTAATACTATAGCCGCATATATTTCCAGCTTATAATGGTTTAATATGCTTCTTGAACCGAGTCGCTTGAGAGTAGGATGTATATAAAAAAGCAGTCCTTGGTATAATCGTGTTCCACGATGGACTGCCTCACATGAGGATACTATGGCAGGAAGAACGCAAAATTGTGATGTTAAAGGTGGCCGGATCCGAGTTGTTTGCAGCCGTTGTAAATCGATCAGGTATGTGCCGGTTTCTTCTTCATCCCGTCGGAAACCAGTTCGCTGTAAATGCGGCAAAATTACTAGCTATATACTTAACCACCGCGGTTTCATGCGTGAGTCTTTGAGTGGTCAGGCAATGGTAAACTTCGGCACCCATAACGATTTACGGGTGCGGCTTAGTGATGTTTCTCTTGGGGGGATCGGCTTTATTGTCAGAGCAGGACAGACGAGAAGGATGCGTCTAGGTCAGGAAGTGACGCTGAAATACCGTTCAGCGTCAGGGGCGGCTATCCAACGGAAAATCCGCCTGAAAAGCCTGTCCGGCCTGCGAATGGGGGCTGAATTCATTGACGGTCTGGCGCGTCTGAACAGGCGTTCTTTTTAGGTCACCTTGTTTAGGGGTCGGATTCCCCCCTGGTGCCATGAAACATATTTATCGTTGGATATGCTCCACTATCCAATCGACGGCTTGCTGCAGGTTTTCTGCTGTATGGTCTGGTTGGATTTCTTGTTGTGGCCCGATATATTCTGCATCACCCCTGCCATATCCAGTAAGAACCAGTATTGAATTGGCACCCACTGCTTTACCGCAGCGTATGTCCGACCACCTATCACCCACAACAAAAGAAGCTGTAAGGTCTATGTTCAGCTCACCTGCTGCTTGCTCAAGAAGACCGGTTTTCGGTTTTCGGCAGTTGCAGGCAATTCGATATTTTTCTTCCTTTGCCTCTGGATGGTGGGGACAGATATAGATACCGTCCACATGGGCACCGGCGGCAGCGAGTTGTTTTTCCATCTTTTGGTGTACCTTGTCAAGGAGGGTGGCTGGGAAATAGCCTCTGGCAAGACCTGACTGATTGGTGACCACTATTACCGGGATGTGCAACTCATTTAAACGACGGATCGCATCCTCAATACCCGGCAGAAGCTGGAACCTCGAAATATGGTTGATATATCCCATCTGTTCATTGATGGTGCCGTCGCGATCGAGGAAGACAGCCGGACGTGATGGTTCAGGCATGGTGGTAACCTTGTGCGTGCAGTAAGTTGGTGACAGCTGTAAAAACTTCTTCTGTCGTAATTTGTTGAAGGCAACGGAAATGTTTTTCTGGGCAATGGGTCCGTTTGCAGGGACTGCAGGGCAATGGCTTTCTGATGATGATACTGTTGTCAGAAAAAGGACCGGTGGCAATGTGATCGGTAGAACCAAAGATAGCAGCAAGTGGCACTTTGAGAGCTGCTGCCACGTGCATGAGGCCGGAATCATTGGTGACAAACACATTGCATTGCTCTATCAGCGCCATGGCTTCGACCAGGTTGGTCTTTCCTGTATAGTCGAGAACCTTGCTCGGATCTGGGACATTTTGCTTAATACACTGTGCCGCTTCGTTATCTGCTGCTGTGCCAAACACAGCTATATAGGCATCGCTATTGCTGCAGATGATGTGTGCCAAATCAGAGTATTTTTGAGCAGGCCACCTCTTTGCCGGTCCATAGGCTGCGCCTGGATTAAATCCGATAAGCGGAGTGGCTTCAATACTACCGCTGGTGGCAGAACTGAGCTGTTCCCTCGTGGTTTGCTGGAGGGAATGCGGGATACAGAGCTCAAGTGCATTATCACCGGTTTGTAGTCCCAACCCCTGGACCATTTCCTGGTAATAATAAACCTGATGTTTTTTATGTATGTCTGCATTTTTTCGAACCCCATGGGAAAGGAGGAGGCCACGAGCATCTGTTGTATAGCCTCCCCGGCAGGGTATACGCGCCAGGGTCGCAATGAGAGCAGCTTCAAAGGCATTCTGCAGCAAGATCGCACAATCGAAATTTTGGGCCCTGAGTTCCCGTGCCAGTCGCCATTTCCCGGCAAGTCCCTGGTGGCGACCCTTTTTATCGTAGGTGATGATTGTATCTATTCGTGGACTGAAGCGGAATATATCACTTACCCAGGGAAGAACAAGGATCGAGATCTCGCTGTCAGGAAAATTCTCGCGTATCGTTCGTACTGCCGGGGTGGTCATAACCGCATCCCCAATCCAGTTAGTTGAACGAATGAGAATTTTACGAGGATTATTAGGCAGAGAACGTTTCAAGGATTAAGCCTCTTTTGATTCCTGAAGCAGTTTTTCCAGTCGTTGCATTGCAAACTCAATGGTGGGATCCTGGCCAAGCGCTACCTGGTATTGTTCTATCGCTTCTTGCCGCTGTCCTGTCTTTTCCAGATTCAGTGCCAGATTGGCATAATCAATGGCCGAGACAGGATTAAGCTCCACTGCCCGACGAAAATGGTGAACGGCCTGGTCATACTGGTCACATTTATAATAGCAGACACCAATGATATTATGCATGTCTGGTCTTTCTTCATCTACGACAAGACCCTGTTCCAAGGCTTCTATTGCTTCATTGTAAAGTCCCATGTCCTTTAGACAGCTTCCCTTGTACGAAAAGATGTATGGGATGTCCTCCTCGTTAGGATCGTGTTCCAGCGCCTGATTAAAATTTTCAAGTGCTTGGATGAGGTCGCCGTTCTCGTAGGCATCCCTCCCCCGGTAGAACTTGAGGTAATAGGCTGTTGGCAGTGCCTGCTCCATCTTCATCAGTTTATCTGTCAGATCCTGTGCTTCCAGAAGCTGAGACGCAAGTTTAGCTGCAAACATTGCCCCATTGCCTCCCATGGCTCTTTCACGAAAATGGGCACCTGGAATGATGGTATATAATGCCGGTATCTGCAACTCGGGATGGGTGGTGTCAATGACGTAGATATCTGTGTCCATCTTTTGGACTGCAGTAATACAATTTTTAATTTCTTGGTACATGTCAGCATCATCAACATCGGCTATGTCGCCAAGATCTATTTGCAGTGTGCTTTTAAGTACATGGTCCAATTCGTCAAGCTGCAGTGGTTTAGGGAGCCCACTGGCGATATAATTAGAACCGCTGTTAAAGTCTCCTGCCAATTGAGCCACTTCAGTCAGGGCACGTATTACCGCTTTGGTTGCATCCGGTGTTGTTCCTGCGGTATAGATAATTTCGCTTTTTTCAGGAAAGGTTTGCGGATCCCATGCCACTGCGCCAATAGTCGGAATACCTGTATCCAAAGAAAAATCGTTGAGGCGGATCTCAATGTTATTGGCTTTAAATTTTCCAATTAAATCAGCAGCAACGGGATCTGTGATGGAATCGAGATCTATGGCAGGCGTTGAAACGTGATCCTTGGTTATGATGGCACAAACGTGTCGTTCTATGATTTCACAAATACCCTGCATTACGGCTTCTTCGTAAGTGTTACCTGCAGAAGGTCCGTTAAACTCGTTGATGGCATAAAACCAGCTAAACGGGATCAGAATTAAGTCCATATCAGAAATACGGGTTGCCCAGGTCCAGAGCATCGGAAGACCTTCAAGCAGGTCCCTCATGGCTTCATTATTCAAGGTGTCATCATGCACTGACTGGAGCAGGATATGCAAAGGCAGTACCGGGTGACCAGCTTCTTCCATGGCCTTATAGTCGCCAACCAGAAAATTATCAGGGTTTTGTACAAAGCTAAAAAAGGAGAATCTTTCGCCGAGCTCCATACAGGCACTTGCCCGTGATTGCTCTGGTGTGGATCCTTTGCCCATCTGTTTTTTGTTGCCGATCATTTTTACGGCATCGGTGCCGCAGACGCTGAAGTAGACGGGAATATCCAACCGCCCGTTGTCTATTCGTTTAACCTCTTTTAAGATGTCGAGATTGGTGGCTTTAAGTCGTTCGTGAAAGCGTTGTACGGTTTCCGTTGGGGAACACGCCTTATCCTGGTCATAGGTGTATTCTTTTCTGCATGACTGCAGAGAAAGTTTTTTAATATTCATGTGTTTTAGAAATGTGATTGTCTGAGAAGATAGGCGGGTGATGGTCTTTACGGATAAAATGTATTCTTAATCGTTTAAAAGGTCTGCCCAGCGGAGTGCTTCAAAATACGAACTGACCATTTCCTCAGGAGTTACGCCGATCAAGATCAATTGTTGTTCACAAATGTTAATATTACCCTGTTCATAGGCTTCTATAGCGAGCAGAAAAGGTGCTAGTGGCCCTTTTTTTTCATTTAGGGCGTGGGTAAGATCTTTAGCCAGTGGTATTTTTGTCATGAGTTCTTGCATGGAGATGTCCAACATAGCATCAAGCATGGAAAACAGTCCTACCAGAAAAGCCTGTGATTCGTCATACCCTCCGCCGCCTTTTTGGGCAAGTAATTTACACAATTGGGCTCGAATAATAGAAAGCTTTGTCAATTCAGAAGTTTTCTGTACCGCCAATTCAGAAGCAACTGCCAGGCAAACAAATTGACGTGTTCCGGATTCTCCCAGATAGGACAGGGCGTGACGAATCGATTTGACCTTGGATACCAGCGAATAGTACGCCGAGTTTATATACCGTAGGAGTTTATAGGAGAGCGCAACATCAGCAGTGATCATTTTGTCTACTCTGGAAAAGCTGAAATCAGTTCGATTGACTTCAGCAATGAGTCCCAGTAGCGTAACCTTGCTTATATCGAGTTTTTGCTTTTTTATTATTTCAGGTTTACTGAAGAAAAAACCCTGAAAATAATCAAACCCCATATCATGGCATTGTGCAAATTCCTGGTGGGTTTCAATCTTTTCCGCAAGCAACTCAAGGGGACGATGAGCAGAAAAGTGTTTGAGGTTATCGTGGATTTCGCCAAGGGAAAGGGCTTGGCAATCTACTTTAACAATATCCACAACGTCAAGTAGAGGGTCATGTTTTTTATCAAAAATGTAATCGTCCAGAGCTAGGCTGTATCCAGCTCCCTTCAGTTCTTTGCAGGCATCCAGTATCGCACTAGTAGGTGCTACATCTTCCAGAATTTCAACGATACAGCTCTCTTTTGGCAGCTGTGATGGGGGCCCTGCCAAAAGATGTTTTTCAGTAAAATTGATCAGAGCTTTTTTACCACTGGTTAAGCCTTCCAATCCGATATTAAACAGTGCATGTGCGAGTACGGTACTGGTTGCAACTTCCCCATCTATTTTAGGGGGGAAATAGTTGTTAACGTCTCCCCTGTATAATATCTCGTAGCCATAAAGTTGTTTTTTACGATTAAAAATTGGTTGTCGGGCCAGGTAAATATCCATTATGTATCTTGTTCGTTCACTTGCTCGACGAGGCGGATGAGCCTGGGGAGCCGTTGCGTCCATCTGGGGCCATATGCACTCAGGGTGAGCGTTCGATGATCACTGTCAGGTATGCCAATTTCTATCTGCAGATAGTTGTGCGGTTTTGCGGATCCAAGTCTTTCCGGCCATTCAATCAGGCAGAGGCCCTGATGCTCTAGATAATCCAGCAACCCTGCTGCCTCTACGTCATCTTCGTCTGTCAGTCGATAGAGGTCCATATGGAAAACCTGCACAGTGCCTGAATATTCATGAAGCAGGGAGAATGATGGGCTGGATACATATTGATCATCTCCAATATCAAGATTGCTGGCAATGAGCTGTACGAGAGTGGTTTTCCCGGCACCTAATCCCCCTTCCAGTAAAAGCGTATCTCCTGCTTCAAGCAGAAAGGATAACTTCTCGGCAAAGAATTCCAGATGTTTGAGCGTTATCGGTTGTGTGATTATGGGATTGGCTAGTGGCAAAATATCTATAGGAAAGTATTGCAATAGTGGTTCATCTATCCACAAGGGAGTGGTTCATCGGAACCTGGCATTATTACCTTGAAAATAGTGTAGGAAATTTAACAGGGCAGAGCAAGATTTAACTTTTTATGTGACTTATTAAAACTGTTCCTAAGCTTAGAGGTATTGGTTCGAGAAGACTTACTCTCTAGGTGAGAGATTTGATTTTTTAATAAAAATAGATTTCACAACTATCTATATAATCCAATAAAAAATTCGTCTATAATACAAGGAGTTGTAAACGGCATTTTTTCGTTTTCGTTCACATATTAGAAACGAGGTAAGGCGTGAATTTTACATTACCAAACTATACACTACCTGATTTTACCACACCCCATCTTGCCACGGCACCGGTCGTTACATTTGAAAGAGTTGAAAAGGACGGCGTCGCACCAGTAAATTTTCATGCAACAACCATTTTTCCTGAATATTTTAAACTTGCCCCCAATGCATGGGAACTTATTGCACAATCCAGAATGGATAGCGTGGTAGTGCGAACAACTGACGGGCAACTGGTTGTCAAAGAATTCAGAAAGTTACAAAAGGGTGAGTGGGTGGTTGTGGGGCGCTCTGAAAATGGCGAAGAAGGCATCTATGTCCATACAGAAGGGTTTCTTTCCCTTGAAGAGGGGCTTGATAAGTTTGCGTTTCGATCAAGCCGAAGCCGGGAAACAGCTTTTAGTATTGATTATGACCAACTCTACGCCCTGCTTGAACATGAAAAACAAAATGGCCAGATAATATGGGTGGTTGGGCCAGCGGTGGTCTTTGACCATGATGCTCGTGAAGCCTTTGAAAAACTTATCAGGCAAGGATATGTTCATGCCCTTTTAGCTGGCAACGCCTTGGCAACGCATGATATAGAAGCAGCCTTGTACGGAACAGCGCTAGGCCAGGAGTTGTATCGTAAGGAGGCTGTTGCGTATGGCCATTATCACCACCTTGACGCCATTAATACAGTAAAAGCTGCAGGCACCATTGAGCATGCTGTAGAAAATGGTGTATTGCAGGAAGGGGTGATGCACAGTCTAGTAACCACCAAGGTCCCTTATGTTCTTGCCGGTTCAATACGTGTGATGACGGTCCTCTTCCCGGTGTCATTGGCAATGTGTACGAAGAAGCCCAGGACAGTATGCGTGCCTACACGCAACAGGCGACAACGGTTATTGGACTTGCAACCCAACTCCATACAATAGCCAGTGGTAACATGACCCCATCCTACACTTTTGATAAAAACAAGGGAGTTCGACCAGTATATTTTTACTCGGTTGATATGAGTGAATTCGCTGTTAATAAGCTTTCTGACCGTGGCTCCCTCATGGCACGATCCATACTGACCAATGTGCAGGATTTTGTTGTTACCGTGCAAAGGGGACTGGAGAAAAGAGCTTCCAGCTCGCCAAGATAAACTTTAAGCCACCTTGAAAAATAGCTTTTTCTTCCACTCTCCCGGAGTCTATAGCTTTCCTGAGGTTGATCGAAAAGCCTCATTTTTCAAGGTACCCTTTATTTATGATACCTATGGCCAGCCTGGATAGTACATGCCCGGTAGAGTTGCTCAAGCAGGATCATGCGAGTCATTTCGTGGGTAAAGGTCAGCTTTGAGAGAGAAATCACTTGATCGGAGCGTGCAAGGACTGATTGGTGCAACCCCAGGTGGCCACCAATGAGAAAGGCTGCCGTTTCAATACCTCTATCCTGCAACCGACCAAGAAGAGCTGCCAGTTCTTCCGAATCAACCATCTTTCCATGAGGATCCAGAGCTACAATTACCCCTTTTTTATATTGGTCAATTTTACTCAGTAACTGCTCAGCCTCAAGGAGTTTTATTTTATCATCTGGTATTTTTTTGGCTGGTTTCTCTTTGAGAACAGGAATGTCGACCTGAGCAAAGTGACTGAGTCGATCAGCATAGTCCCGGATACCCTCATCGAGATACCCTTTTTTTGTTTTCCCCAGAAAGGGAAGAACAAACTTCATGGTTGCTTTTTTTGCTTTTTGTCTTCCAGGATTGCCTTTAACTTGGTGCAAAAATCCTCATAGCTCAATTCACGGTTAAGCCCAGGACATGACTCGACAATAGTTGTGTAATTATTTTTGTCAAAAAGCATGCTTGGGTGCAGCGGCCATTCACGGCAACGCTCCGGCCTGCCGTCATGAACAGAGCAGCCCTTTAGTTCGGAATCATAAAAAATACAGTGCCCGTCAATAACCTTCATCTGCACCACGTTGCCGGTGACTCGCCAGTATGTTTCTTTTACCTCCTCAATTGACATACCTAGTGCTGCAGCCATTCGCTGCTGGTCAAACGGGGTTAAGGAAACAGTTGTTTCACCGTGGCAGCAAAAGCCGCATCGGGTGCACTGAAAAATATTTTCTGAGGTATTTGTATTTTGTTTTTGCATGTCTGTAAAAAAAAGAGCGCCGGTGACAAAGCACGGCGCTGAGAAAGAAAGAGTATGTATTGTTTCAGGCCGAGCCTATAGTATCACCCAGCATGGAAATGTCGATCCCTAAACGGGCTGCAGCTTTTTTCCACTTTTTTTCATTGGGTGTATGAAAAATTACATCAATATTACCAGGGACGGTTAACCAACTATTATCAAGTAGCTCTGTTTCAAGCTGTCCTGCACCCCAACCAGCGTATCCCAG
>JAUVLX010000001.1 GCA_030600525.1 Desulfobulbus sp.
TACAGAGCTGCTAATTGGAAATTATTGGGCCAAACTCAAGGAAGAGGAAAACTCGGGCCAACTGGGAAAATTAGTGTTCCGATTAAAGATGTTTGGGTGTACCCTCTCAATAAGAATTTTCGGCACATCTTAAAAGCTTGAGCTATGAATTAATAACCCGAATATTTACGATACTAGATTTGAATACCTATGGAATCAATGAAGTTAACACCTGCTTTAGGGGCAAAAAATGCTGAAATTAAAAAAGTATTCATGAATCAGTTGACAAAGGTTTTGTAGAGCTTGACAAATTGTCCAGCGAACTGGATGCTATATCAAAAGACGCGGAAAAGAAAGCCGAAGAAGTGCTTAATAATGACGAAATGCAGTAATTGGAGAATACCTAGGTCAAATTGACAAGGGTGCAATACGCGAGGTAGGTGAAATGATTGTCGTTGAGATGACGAGGTTTCTTAAGTTGACCGAAGCACTGATAGCAGAACTCAAGCCGCTTCTTGAGGATAGTTTTAAACAGTTGGGAGAAATGCTCGACCGCCTGGCCCAGGAAGGGACAAAAAAGGAAAAATTCAAAAATCAGTATCGCGATATTTCAAAAGATCTTTTGAGCGGTGAACAGGCTTCTTACTCAAGAAGCATAATGGAAAATTAGAAGAAAAAATCAGGGCGGCTTTTTTCTACTTTAAAAATGAGTGCATGTAATACGTTTTACTTCGGTTATCATTACAATTCTTACAAGATGAAAATTGAATAAGGAAAGGGTGGTTTTCAAAATGAAACTGTTATTTAAAATTTTCGGATGGATATGTATTACCCTTGCGGGAATCATTGCAATTGCTGTTGTTGGATTGCAGTTCATAAGCGATGAACAATACAAGGCATGGATTGTCTCTGCTGCAAGCTCTGCCACAGGACGCGAGTTAAAGATTGATGGTGAGTTCAGTGTCCAGTTGGGATCTCAATTAATTGTATTAGCGGAGAAAATCAGTTTTTCTAATGCGAAATGGGGAAAACGAGCTGAAATGATAACCATTGATCGCCTCTTTTTGAACCTGAAGCTATTGCCACTTTTAAGAGGTGTAGTTGATGTCGGCTTGGAAATAGATAAGCCAGACATACTCTTGGAAAAAGATAAAGAAGGTAACGGTAACTGGGTCTTTGCGGATTCTCCATCATCTGTTGAACAGGTGCCAGAACCAGAGGTCGAAAGCGGATCAGACATAGCAGGTTTTCCCTTTAAACCTAAACCCTATATCAGTAACTTCGAAATTAAAGATCTCAAACTAACGTTCTTAGCTGGTCCCGATGGAAAGGACATATTAACAGAAATTAAGAGCTTGAAAATTCATACCGATGATAAAGGTATTCCTTTGTCCCTGGTTGCCACATACCAGGGTGTCCCCGTTGAATTTAAAGGAGATTTGGGACAGCTTGCCGACTGGCATGAAAACCGGCTAACACAGGTTTCCCTGCAAGGAAGCTTTAATAAAGCACAGCTGGCTATCAATGGTTCAGTGGGACCACTGTTTCCCCAACCAAAAGCCAATATTAAGCTTTCTTTTAATGCTGAAGACCTTTCCACATTCGGTGCCTTTACAGGTACGTCCTTATCGCAGCTGAAAAAGCTGGGGGCCTTGCAGCTTAATGGCAACATTGTCTTTTCGGACCAAGCTCTTAAACTCGATGCAGTAAATATTACGTTAGAAAAACTTGGCCTTGCGGCTCAAGCAGATGGGGCAATCAACGATTTGGGTTCATTATCCGGTGTTGAGGCAAAAATCGAAGTACGTCTCGACTCTCTCTCACACCTAACGCCGATTGCAGAGAGTGAACTGCCGAAGACAGGCCCGTGGAAACTCGATGTTCAAGCAACAAGCAAAGAAATAAATGGAGGACCTGTAACGATATCCTCCAGGCTTATGGGTGAAGGGATAATAACTCAGGTTAATGCAACCATTCCCGATGTATTAGCACTAGGTAATATTAACGGAAAACTTTCAATGGATACAGAGTCGTTATCCAAATTTGGAGTTCTGTTGAACAAAGAATTACCTGATGATGGCCCATTAAAAGTTACTGCCGATATATCGGCACAGCCGGGTGAATACCGTGTTGAGTCGTTTCTTGCTCTTTTAAATCATGCCAAGATACTTGCAGATCTATCCTATACACTGCCAAAGGAAAGTGAGTCTGGGCGTGCTCAACTTGTTGGTAAAATGAACATTCAGGACCTCGACCTTAATGAGTTGTTTCCACCAAGTAAGGAAGATCCTGAGGTGGTAACGGAAGAGGTCGGAGGCACAGTAAAAACTGAGCTTGAGGACGAAATAGAGGCGGAACCGACTGGCAAGAAATTGTTCTCCAACGAACCTCTGGCGGTGGGTTGGCTGCAGGACTACAATATTGACCTGAAACTGGAGGCTGATAATTTAACCCTCCATACAGGATTCACTGTCCATGGCAACTTTGCAGTTACCCTTAATGACGGGTTACTTAAATTGGGGCCACTTGATTTTAAGGGAGGAAAAGGCGGGGCAGGGGAAGGGTTGATTGTTCTTGATGCACGCAATCCAGAAGCCAAACTCGATATCTTTACGGATTTTACAGATTTTGTTTCACCAAGATACGGAGGTAAATTTGATCTTGATATAGATCTCGATGGAAGCGGTGAATCAATGGCTGATCTGATGGGCAGCCTGAACGGTCAGCTTATAGCAGCAGTGAATGATGTCGAACTCCGGGAATCAAGTATGACCAAATTTGGTGCAGGTATGTTTCAAAATATGAACCCTCTTGGCAACAAAACCGTCATGCTCGAATGTGCCGTCGTCCGTCTCGATGCTGTCGATGGTCTGGTTGACTTCACAAAGAAAATTGCTGCTCAAACAACTGAAGTAACATGGTATGGCAGTGGGGAAATTAATTTGAAGACTGAAGAACTGGATCTTGGCATACATCCTAAACCAAGAAAAGCAATAAGTTCCCTTACCAACGTTGGTCTAGCAGAGCTGATTCATATTGGTGGTACGCTTGCAGAACCCAAGGTTGGCATTGATCTCAAGGATGTCGCCGTCAAATATGCCACCTACGGTGCTTATATCTCTACGGGAGGCCTTTCTTTTCTTGCAGAAAAAATCTTCGAAAATCGCAAGGCGAATATGGATCAGTGTCTACAGATTTTATCTGATGCAGAGAAAGAATAGGATTTGATACTTAGGAGTTGTCCGAAAATAACTTGAACATCTCGCATCACATCTTCAGGTTAGCTTTGGCTGATCTTCAATCACAAAGTCCTCAACGTAGTACAACTACGCCTGCGGCTTTGTTCAATTATAGTGCATAGCAGCTGAGCTGAGCCATCATGTACGGCTAACTTGCCAGTCTATCGACACAGAGCGAGTCAAAAGCGTATCGCTTCACCAGCTAGGGACTATAGATCACCCAAAGCTAACCTAAATATGAGCGCGATATTGTCCAGCTTATTTGCGGACAGCTCCTTACTGGTTTTTTACAAGTTAAAAACTGACATGATTTGGAGCTGGCGGTGGAAAAAGTTCTCCTTTAGTTTATTTGAAAATGGACAGGCACAATGACTTTGCCTACCGTGGGTATGCCATCCTTTGTTGCCGGAACGAAATGCCATTTTTGCACAGCCTTGAGAGCTGCTTTGTCTAATAGCTGATAGCCGCTGCCTTGCTGGAGTTGAATGTGCTTTGGAGAGCCGTCCTCAAGGACGAGGACGCTGATCATGACGACTCCCTGCCAGCCCCTGCGGCGGGCAAGTGGTGGGTAGGTTGGCTTGGGGTTGCTCTGGTACAGGGGGCTTGCCTGAGATGTCACCGGTGCTGCCGCTGCTTGTTGAGTAGGGGATGACGGATGTTGGGTGGTGGATTTGCTTGGCTCTCCTTCAGAGGTGTTCTGCACATTTTGAGCTGGTTTTTTTTTGGTTTGCAGCTGTTTTTTCCTGGTTGGCGGTCGGATGTGCTTTATTTCTTTTGCTGTTATCGGTTGAAGAGGTTCGGGTTCATCCTGTGTAACTTTATCTAGCTTTGGCAGGGGGGCATCAGTTGCTACTATCTGCTGTTGAGGGGCTTGCTGTGGCGGAGTTGGGGATGTTTGTACTTGTGCCACGTGCTGTTGTGCAACTGCACAGTCATCAAAGCTGACGGTAATGCTTTCTGCTCCAGGGAGCTGTGGCGCTAGTTGTGCCTGTTCTGGCCAAGGGAGAAGCAGGAGTCCCCCGTGAGAGATGAGCGCGCAGAAAAGAGCAAAGAGTATTCTTTGCATGGTCAACCCTGATTAATCATTCCCTGCTTGCCTGCAGGGATATTTTTGTTAGGCCACAGGCCTTTAGCTCGTCAAGTGCCTGGTAGAGTTGCTGGTAGGTGATGTTTTTTTCGGCGAAAACGAGTAGCTGTGGCTTTTCCTTATCCCGGGCAATGACGGTCAGCCGTTCATGCAACTCCGCAGGAGTGAGAGGCTGTTCATTGAGGAAGAATTCAATGCCTGTCGTACCATTTCTAATGGAAAGCGATACAGGACTTTCTTCTGTTTTTGTTGCCTGGGCCGATTGGGGGAGATCAAGCTGCAGCCCATGATGGACAGCCATGGAAAGCATGGCATAGATAAAAAAGACCAGCAACAGAAACACGATATCAATCAGTGGCAGCATCTCTATCCGCGCCGGTTTGGTTCGGATATGCTTGAGTTTCATTGGATACTTCCCTGACTATCGACGTGGCTTTGGACGTCCTCTTTTGTTCCATTGCTTTCAGGGGATCTGCTGAAGTCCTCCGGTTTGACCGTCATCCGTACCTTGCCGTAGACTACCTCGAGATTGGAGGCGTATTTCTCCATGACATGGATGGCCTTGTTTATCCGGTTGTTGAAATAATTATAAGGGATGACCGCTATAATGGCGATGCCGAGCCCTGCTGCGGTGGTGATGAGGGCCTGGGCAATACCGGCGGTAACCAGTTTGGGGTCTGCTATACCGCCTGCACCAAGCATCTTAAATGAGCTGATAATGCCAAGTACTGTGCCGAAGATGCCTAGCAGCGGCGCAATGGTGATCATTGTATCTAAAATAGGCATGTGACGGCTCATGTGCTGCACCATGTGGTCGGCTTCGGCTTCCATGGCTTTGGCCATGTCAAACTCCCGGTGTAGTATGCCCACCGCAAGCACGCGGACCACGTAGTCTTTGCAGGGGTCTGTTTTTGTTTTACACGTCTGCCAGTCACCTTCCTGGGCCAGGAAAAGCAGTTCATCCATCAGGGGACGATTACGCTTGCGGTCAAGCGATGACCAGAAAAGGAGTCGTTCCAGTACCACCGTCATCACTGCGATGGAGCAGAGGAGTAGCGGCCACATTACCGGACCGCCGCTTAAAAATATTTCGTATAATCTCATAACAGACATCAGATGGAAGATTCCGGGTGAACGAGCAGGGCTACCTGCTCTAACGCCTCGGCAAAGGTGGTTGGTGAAGGACTGCAGACCAGATCAGGGTTAATGACGTATATGCGATCATTCTTGACCGCTTTCATTCCGGCAAATTTGTACCATTTTTTCTTTTCCGTGGCAGCAATACCACTTTCCGTGCCCATGATAGCAATGATGATCACATCCGGATTGTGCGCAAGTACCCGTTCGTAATTCATGGTACCATTTTTTTGATTGCCTGCGATATTGGTTCCATTGCTGTAGACTATATAGTCGTTGGTAAAGGATCCCTTTACCGAAGAAAAAAGCGGCTGTGATCCTATCTGCAGAAAAACTTTTTGCAGAGGAAGATCTGCATACCGGTTTGCAACAGCTTGTACCCGTTGCCGAGTCTTTTCTACGATTTTTTGTGCCTTTTTCTCCACGCCAAGCAGGCGGCCAAGCTGCAGAAACTGGGAGCAGATGGCATTAAAGGAGGAGGGTTGTTGAAACTGCACCACCCGTAGGCCCAAGTTTTTCATCTGCTGCAGTTGCTGCTGTTGGGTAAGCCCTGTTGCCAATACCAGATCCGGCTTGAGGCTGACAATTTTTTCCAGGGAGACCTGCATCACAGAACCGATTTTGTCTTTGTCTCTTGCCGCTGCAGGGTGGACACAATAGCTGGTATTGGCAACAAGCCTGTCGTCAGCTCCCAGCAGATAGACGTTTTCCGTATTGATCGGCCCCAGAGATATGATGCGTTGTGGAACTGAGCGGGTTGGTTGATCAGGGCTGTTTGCTCCGGCCAGGGCAGGAGATTGATGGTTGATCAACGAAAACACCAACAACGCGAATATCAATAGGCTTAGGGGCTGTTTCATGGCTAATAATAGGTGAGTATGGTTAGTGCTCTTGTTAACCTGTCTGTAAAAAAGTCTATACATTTTTCCCTGAACGCCAGTCCTTTGTAATAGGTTGTGTTGTTATATTCGATGGTCGGGCAATCCACAGCAATGCCCATATTCTCAAGCATTGTCCGCCAGCTGTCGTCTGCGCCCATCAGATCATCTTCCACATGAATTCCGGCTAGAAACATCATCGGGATGATCCTGGTTTTTTTTATCATCCTGTCCTGGTTATTTCTGTTAATCTGGTTGATGACAGCCTCGTGATCAGGGACCCCTTCGATTGACGCTGCCAGGACATTGGAATAGAGCCCAGCAACCAGCCGTTCAATTCCGAGGTAAGTAGCATTAACCGGATCGGCAGCAAGAGGGGTTCCATGCAGGGCAAGCAGGTTGAGGCAGTCTTCACCAATGAGGAAATCACTGGAAACAACCTCCAGCACCTCCTTGATAAAATCCCAGCGATGGCAGAGCGTCTCCCCGACAATGGTTCTGAGCCCAGGGAAATAGTTGCAGGTTTCAAGGAGTTGCTGGTACTCGGTGCCTGGAAAAATATGAAGCGGTTGGACGATAGCCTTACGATAACCAGCGCTCTCTATCTGGGCCAATGTTTCCTGGAGGCTGGGCAGTTGTTCTTTTTTTCTGATTATTTCAGAAGTGTATGCCCAGTACAGTTCATACTCAGAAAAGGACTGATTAAGTTTTTGTTTGAAATGCTCTATTGCCACCTTTCCCTGGCTGGAACTGCCAAAGGTGGTGATGACAATAGCAGGTTTTTCTTTAAGTTTGGGAAGGCGCATTTTGCGCCCAATGTATCCTTGTTGATGCAAGCTGTACTCCTTAAATATTTTATAACTTCAGCGAGTAACAAATAATCTCGCCTTGCCCTCGATCTGTAACTGTTCAACAGTGCTCCAGATGCGTACAAGCTGGCTGGATAACTATAGTAATGCTATGTTTTCCTGCCTGGTCGTGCGCAGAGGTAAGCGCAGACTCCGTGGGGTGCTGCTGAACAGTTAAATATTTTTCCGTTTTGCACCCACTACAGCCAGACCAATGAAAGCGAGGACAACTAAACTTGCCAGCCATTCAACCCCGGATGAGGTCATTTCTGTAGTTGTATCCTGGGTGTCCATTTTTTCCATCTTGTAACCCTCTACAGTAGAGGTATTTTCGTCGCTTGGTGCTGTTGTGTTATTTTTTGCTGCCTGGACAGTAGATTCCTGTGTGGGTGCGGTCAGCTGCTGTTGGAGATGCTGCCGTTTTTCCACCTGTTCGGCAAGCGTTTTACCCGCCATTTTTTCAATTGCTATCTTGAAAGCCTCCACCATATCCGGGCTTAACACGCCGGGCAGGGAAATAATGGAAACCACCATCTGGTTGAGCAGAGGATTGTTGCAGGTATGTTCGCAACAGGCAACCCCTTTTTCGACCACGGAAACGGCATAGTCGACAGCAAGTTTCTTTTTAACCGCCTCTTCCGGATTCCAGTATGCTTTGCGGATGCTTTCCAGCATTCGAGAAGTGATGGATTGATGGGCCCAGGGGGAAGCCTGATTGAAAAATTGTTTGAGGGCGAGATCGTATTTGTCTTCCACGTAGACTTCATAGCTTTGCTGCCATTTGGCAGCATCGATTTTATCCGGTGTGGTTACCTGCCAGCCCCAGAGATATTCCACATAATTGGCCATTTCCCTGGCACCTGCATACCCTTCTTTTTTCATGCCCTCAATCCAGTGTGGATTAAGATATCTGCTGCGAATTTCTCTGCCCAGAGTTTTGGCAACATCCTCCACCTCTACCTGGCCTGGTTGTTGCTGGCGGGTCACCATTGTTTTTGGAGCGCGGCCTGAAAGGTGACGGATTGCCATGGATAATCCGCCGAGGTATTGGTAAAAATCATCGTTGTCAAGCAGGCCGTACACATTGGAGGAACGGGAATGCAAAGCTATATCAACGCCTTTGAGCTGCTCCTTAAGCAGCTGTGGGGCAGAAAAACCCCAGTGCTTTTCGCCAAAGGCAAAAGCGGTTCGCTTTGTAAAAACATCTACAATTTCCTGTTCACTTTCCCATATCCCCGAGGCCGCCGCCATCTCCGAAACACCGTTGCCGTAGCTTCCCGGGGTTTCAGAAAAAATGCGCAGTCGGCTGTATTCCTCTGCTGCCTGTTCATTCATCCCCTGGTCCTGGAGTATCTGTTTCAGCTTGTGGGTATTGTTTCGAACCAGATTGTCGATGTCGGTTTGTCTAATGGCAAGTTGAACCCCTTGGTCGATCAACAACATCTTGTCCGGAAAGAGGTCACGATAGAGGCCTGAAGCGTTCACCATAATATCAATACGGGGTCGTCCAAGTTCTCTGGATGGGATAACCTCCACCCCTGTTACTCTTCCACCACTGGACCAGGTGGGCCTGATGCCCATCAGGTAAAGGACGGTTGATTCGTTAACGCCTTCATTACGCAGGGTTTCGGTGGCCCATAACACCACTGCCACCTTGTTGGGATAGGTGTGCGTTGTCTGTACATGTTCTGCTATGAGCTCTTCAGCGGCTCTTTTCCCTAGTTCCCAGGCAGCAGGCGTCGGAAGTCTTTGCGGACTGTGGCCGTAAAAGTTGTTCCCCGTAGGCAGGGCATTGGGATTACGGATGGGATCGTTCCCTTCGCCAGGGGAGACATATCGTCCAGCAAGGCCTTTGAGCAAGGCCGTGATTTCAGCCTTGCCTGAAGCCTGGAGTCTGGCTGCGATATCGTCGCTTTGCTCGTCGGGGTGGTGTTTGATGACGCTTTTGGCAGTTTCTGCAGCGGCCTCGGCATCAAGGCCTGTACCAAAGTGATGCATGCCGTAGGGCATGAGGTTTGCTTTGATTTCTTCTAGATAGTGGCCCAACAGGTGAACCTGTTCGTCCTGCTCATCTTGGTGCTGATCATGAGGGATCGCTGCACTAGAGTCATGAGAGTCATGATCGTGTTGCTGTTGACTGTCTGACGCAATATCCTTCATGATTCCGGTGCTGTCGACCAGATCCATCAGTTCTGCATACTTTACCGGAGCTGTATCGCTTGCCCTTGCCCTGGCGAGTTCATATTCGTTTATCAGCTCTGCCATGCGGCTGTATTCCTGGTGGAGACCGGCTTCTTTTAAGGGCGGCGTAAGGTGGGAGATAATCACCCCCCGTCCTCTGCGTTTTGCCTGAATGCCTTCGCCAAGATTATCAACGATATAGGGGTACAGGTTAGGGATGTCAGCAATCAGTATTTCCGGAGAGCAGGCGGGTGACAACCCTGCTTGTTTGCCTGGGGTCCATTCATAGGTGGCATGGGTACCGAGGTGGATCATGGCATCTGCCTTGAAACCGTGGGCAAGCCACAGGTAGACTGCCAGGTACTGGTGGTGGGGGAAAATGGTGGTATCGTGATAGAGTTTCATCGGGTCATCGCTGAGACCTCGTACCGGTTCCGGCAGCAGCACCATATTGCCCAGTTGCACCGCCGGAATAAGGAAATTGTCGCCATCGATCATGAGTGGTGTGTCTTCGGGTTGCCCCCACTGGCTGGTAACTTTATTCTGAAACTCTTGGGGCAGTTGTTTGAACCAGTTTTTGTATTGCTGTATGGGAAGTCTGACGACCTGTGACGACTGGAGCAGTTTTTCTAATTCTCCCGGAGCCCAGGAACCAATATTCCGGGCTGAGGTCATAATCAGCTCTTTGATTGTTGCTTTATCCGGGACCTTGCCCACCATGTAGCCTTCGGTGGCTAGAGCAGAAAGGATGTTTTCCAGGCTGGCAAACACATTGAGATAGGAGGCGCCGATATTTTGTTTTCCCTGGTGGTGGTTATAAAAGAGAACGGCGACTTTTTTTTCATGGTTTGCCATTTGCTGGAGGGCGATCCAGTTTGTGATTCGGGGAATGAGTCGGGCAATGTTTTCTTTAATGGGCTGGCTGAGGTAGTAAGATTTACCCGTGTCAGGATCACGGACCTGTTCTTTGGCAGCCAGCGGGGTTGGCTCAATCAGTCCTGATATCTCCGGGGTGGCAATGGTCCAGGTAACCTCATTGCCGCCTATACCTATGGGGCTTTGTCGCCACTGGTCCAGTGTATCTTGGTAGAGGTTGATCCCGTTGATAATCGGGACGCTGAGCTGGCCGAGTAAGGCGGCCAGTTTATCTGTGAGAGCAGAATAAAATTTAAGGGAAAGGGCCACAATCAGATCAACCTGGGCTTTGCCTTGGTCATCAAGGAGAAATCTTTCAATCACCTCCTGATCTTTGCCAAAGCAGGGCACAGGGGTAAAACCGGCTGCCTCTAGTTGTTTGATCAGAAACCATATTGGTTGTTTCTGACCAGGGGTGAGCGATGAAGAGAAAAAGAGCAAGCCGACCCTGGGTTTTTGCGGAGAAAAGTCTGGGCGTGTTTCCTGCCACTGGAGGTATTGTTGCAATGATGTGAAGGGTGCCGGGGCATCTGGATGATAGATTCCCAGCTGCACCTGTTTTTGCACCGGAGCAAAAGAAATGGAGGGGTCAAAGTGACGATGGGCCACCAGCAACAACATGTTGCGCAGGTTATGTATGCTGAGATGGCTGAAGTACTCAGCAAGTTGTTTGTCAAAAATAAAACCCAGCTTTTTAAGGGGCTCATCGTCTATGGAACTTCGCAGGGCGTAGATTGTTTTGCCTTGGAGCTCTATATGGTTTTTTAGATATTCTTCCAGCTCCCGGCCCATGACGTCGACAATGATAACCTTTGATTGGTTTATAGCTGTCTCCAGCGTTTTGTCGTCGGGCTGTATTTCTCCGGCAGATATAACCTGGATGTCCACCTCAATATCAAGTCCTTTTACTGCCTGGTTGGCGATATAGGAATCACCGTCAATGACCATCAGGGTCAGGTCTGCTGCCATCAGCAGACCTGGGAAGAAGAGAGCAAACAGAAGAGCGGGCAGGGCTTTCAGAGATGTCATTGTACCATTCTTGCCTGGGCACCTGCCAGGAGTGCTGCCAGTCCTTTGGCTGTAATCTGCGGTAGGTTATCCGGGATAAAAGGTTTGAGCTGTACGTCTATTCCTCCGGCTAGTTCAGAAGCTGTCATTTCTGTCCATGCGTCAATGCTGCCGGTATCTTGAAGTATGCCCCGTTCCGCATCATCGCTGATGACCAGGATTGCCTTCAGGAAATCCGCATACCTGGGCTCGAGCAGGATACGTTCCATCTCTGCACGCAGAAGAGGGGCCTGCTCTGGTTTTACGGCTTTGCTACATAGACTGTGCAGGCTTATTCTACGTTCCTTTAATCGTTGAAAAATGGAGCGTCCTGCAGTCAGGCCGTTTTGCAGATGCACAGCTTCCTGCACCCCGGCATACACGGACCGAGCGATCAGCTCGCCCATTTTGGTATGGCCTCCGGTGGAATCAATGGGATAGCCTTCACCCTGGACAACTAAAACATTATCGGTCCCTGTTCCGGTTGCTTGATTCACCTGTGGTGAGTAGCTGGAGCGAATGTCCAGATCCTGCAGAGCTGCTGATTTGGCTTCGGTTGCACTGATAAGAGCCCTGGTCATGGCTCTTGGAGAGAGCTCCATGTTGGTGAGGAGCAGGATGTTGATAGTACCCGGCTTGTGTTTTTCTGCTTGTCCCTGTTCATAAAAGGAACCGGAATCTTTACCCATCCTGACACTGTTGCTGTTAACACCAGCGGTGACCAGGGCGGTGACTTCCATCTCTTTGAAGCGCTGTGTTGCCACCGAGAGGTTGTCCATATTGGCACCAGTAAAAAGGAGGGAAGTGGTATCGTCAGGCAGGTGCAGTGTTTGTAAGGTGTCTTCGCGCAGCGCCGCCAAACCTTGTCTGTGGCCGAGTCCCCAGGACGGTGGTGGAAAATAGTGGTTGGCAACAGTGGTGATCCCTTCCTTCTCTCCTTCCAGAGTGGAGACGACACTCATGGGAAGCTTAAAAGTAACAGCGAGCGTTTTATTCCGAAAATCCTTGATATCTGTCTCAATGATTTCTGCTTTTTGTACATAGTCAAGATCAAGTGCCAGTGCTTTGGTGCTGACGACTTCCTGTGGCAGGACAAAATTGTGTTCGTCGCTGAACTCCTGATTGTAGATACGAGCAGCTAACCAGGAAACAAAGTATCCTGTGTGGGTGGCAGCTCTGCAGGTGAGATCACAGGGAAAGAAAAAAACCTTATGGTTTTTTACCGCATCCACCTCGTTCCATCCGGGACTATCGAGGATGCTCATGGTAGAGCGATCACCACCGCAGCCATAAAGGACCTGTGGGTTGAACTCTTGCCACTGCTCCAAGGTGACCGGAACAATACTACCATTTTTATGCCATGTCGGCGCGATGCCTCCTGCAGCAGTGATAAATTCATTTTGAAATGAGTCGTCTCCGGGAGCCATGACCGTTTTTCTCCCCATGAGCCGCATCACCCGCTGCCGTTTTATCTGTGGAATTTTATCAATTTTATCGGCTATGACCTTCAATTGTTCCATTTGCCGTCTGATTATTTTTTCAGCTTCCTTTTCTTTGTCAAACAGGCGGCCAAGGAGTCTGATCTGGGCAAAACTTTCATCAATGGAGGCGGGAGAGAGCTGGATCATGGCTGCTTTGCCGGTAAATTGTTTGCGGACTCCCTGCTGTAGGTCGGCGTAAAAAATAAGGTCCGGTTCAAGGGAAGCTGCCTTGTCCAGATCGGGATTGAAAAAGCCGCCAACAACCGGAATCGCACTGCTTTGAGAGGGCAGAACCGAATGATAGGTTATGCCACGTACCACATCTGCAGCACCTAGACGCAGCAGAATTTCTGTTATCGAGGGTACTAGGGAGACCACTCGCTGTGGTGGCGCCTCTATGGAAATTGTATTGTCGCCTGAATCGGTAAAAGAAAAGGGAAATGCCGCTGTCTGTGCGCTTCCAGGGAAAAGGAGAAACATCATAATGAGTATGCCGACAGTTTTTTTCATCATTTGTTGTTGGTTCGGGTTATTTTTTGGTCACGGATGCAGTCTGTTACTGCAGGCCAGGCGAATTTATTGACGGATGTTGTCAGTGGCGGGATTTTCTTTTTCCGGGACATACACCATGGATCCATTTTTTAGTCGGTAAGCAACGCCAAGGCGCTGTCCTTCGCCTTTGGCCGTGTCCTTGGTCACTTTTATCGCTTCAATTTTTGTCCCTTTTTTGGTGATGATCTCCATCTCACCATTACTCGACTCTTTGGTTATAGTCACTTGGGAATCCTGACGAAGCAGGTCTTCGAGGTGGTAGGTGCCAAAGAGGGCGAGGAGGAGGCCGACAATAAAGACTAGACCCAGGTCAAAAAGGTTGGCAACTCCTGTCAATGGGTCGTTATCAGACAGCCCTGAGCCTCTGTTCTGTGTTCGCTGAAAATATTTCATCCTGCTTCATCCAGCTTTTTTTCATAGTCGCCCATGATGATTTCAGCAGCCAGTTCCATGTTCTTCACGTCTTCTTCTGCCCAGCGTCGTTGCACGGTGAAGAAGAAATAGCTGACCAGTCCCAACGTCATCCCTACCACTGTGGTGGTAAAGGCAATCACCAAGTCTCCGGAAAGACGGGTCAGGTCACCCTGGCTGAGTGCCGCAAGCCCGGTTCCCATGGGAATGAGGGTGCCTATTAAACCAAGTCCTGGGCCGATTCTGACCAGTATTTTTAGCCGGTCCAGTGATTTCCACATCCGGTGTTCTTTGTCACGAAGCAGGTGCATCACTGCTAGTTCTGCATGGGGTTGTCTGGGGAGTTCCATAAGCTGTTGACAGCATTGGCAAACAGCCGGTGGGAAGTTGGAGAAGCTCTGGTTGGTCAGGGAGAGCAGGGGGTCTGTGAATTTATCCAACCGTTTGCGGGTCAGCCACAGTCCGAAAAAGCTACCGCTGTACATGATTAGCCACAGGATAAGGGCTGACAAAAGGAAGAGGACCGGAGTGAGCAGGGATGAGGAAACAAGATAGATAAACGATTTAAAGAGTGCTGTTATTTCCATGCTCTTACCTGCATTCGTGTTGCGTCCTTGTTTGTTTTTGAGCTGTAGCTGCTGAACAACCCTCCTGAAAAGGCTATTCCAAGCACCACCGGCAACCAGGGGGGGGATTGATGATTGAGCGGAGCAGTGCCGGATTTGCTGAGCCTGTAGATTCTGTTGATGTCACTAAACTGGGGGACAACCAGGATGGTCAGTAGAAAATAGAGTGCTGTCAAGACCATTAAGGTACCAAGGCCATGAACTGGCTCACTGTTCGTCATCCAGCTGACAACTAATCCGCTGATACAACTGACAGCCAAAAAACCGAGGTAAAGCCAGACAAAAACCCAGGGAGTCTCTGGATATAAAGCGTGCATAAAACCACCGCTGAAAAGGATTACAGAAAAACAGACCGGACATGGCAGGGAGAGCAATATCCAGCCCGAGCTTTTTGTACGTTTTTTTGGTGGCCGTTTTAAAAGTGCCGCCCCCCAGAGGAGGAGGAGGGCGGCAAGGAGACAATGGAGGGTCATTCCGTTTTGAAGAAACAGCATGAACTCCTCCAGGTGCTCCATCAGGTTGCCCTGACGGATGAGGAACCAGGCAAGCAGGAAGGACAGAAGATAGCTTGCCTGGCAACAGCAGAGAATTACCCATCGTTTGGGGCCTGTTTCCTGCTGGATGAGAGAGGCGAGGCCGGCCCCGCTTTTAACCGCAAAAATACCCAGTGAAAATGCGAGGCCGAGCAGCAGTGATTTTAACTCCACTAATAATCCCAGCGGAGTCCGAGAAACCAGTTGATACCAGGCATGGGATACCCTTTCACATAGGCATATTCTTCGTCAAAAAGATTACGAACTTCGCCGCGCAGGGTGAATGTCCCATAGGTATCAGACTCAAGAAAACGATACGAGGCAACGAGATCGGCGACAGTGGATGAGTCAAGTTCTACAACCGGTGTCGGGTAATTCCCAGACTCGTAGTCATTGACGTCTTGCTTACCGGCGTAAACAACGTTAAATCGAACAAACGTACCCGCGCCATTGTTTACAACAAGGCCTGCAGAGAGGTTGGTGCCATTTACATAGAGGAGGTCCTCACCGGTTTGGTCATCCTCATACTTGGTGAGAATAGTCATGCCGAGATATGGCTTGACTTCCCAGCTCCAACCCATAGGTTCTCCTACGTCATAACTGATTTCGCCCTCAAAGCCGGCTATGGTCGCATCGCCAAGATTTTTCCAGGTAGTAGACCCGTCCACAAGATAATCAGTGGTAATTTTATCCTCAAAGTCGGTGTAGAAATAGGTCAGGGACGCATTAAGACTTTTGTGCGCAAAGTCCAAACCACCTTCATAGGTATTACTCTTTTCCGGATCGAGGTCGGGGTTGCCCACAGTTCTTGTACCAAAGCTGGTGAAGTCAGCTGCTAACTGGTCGGCAGAGGGCATTGTAAACGCCTCTGCATACTGGGCACGGAGTTTAAGCCCGTCGGTAATCATCCAGGCAAGGCCGATCTGCGGTGTCAGTCGGGTTTGATCTTCGTCTCTGCCCGCTGGTTCCTTAACCTCAACATCGTACCAGTCGTAACGCAGCCCAATATTTGCGGTGATCGCGTCATCGGCAAAACTGGTTTTACCTAACAGAAATAATGCAGGATTGGTGTAGGTGGTTTTTGTTGGAGTCCAAGTGTTTTCCACATCATAATCGAGCCAGTCAAAGCCTGCCGTAAGGGTGGCAATATCAAATGTTCCAGTTACCTGAGCCTGGGCTCCCTGCTGATCGGTTTTGTTGGAAGAATCAATGCCGTCATCCCAGCCGGATGCATTGGAAGCGGTAGGATTCTTCCATGTGTTTTCATCCTTACCGAAAAAATAACGAACCATCCATTGGTACTGACTAGTATCAGTACCACCGTTAAATTTGGTATCGATGGAATAATTTTCCTTGTCAGTAGTGTTATCAAGGTCGGGATTGCTGAAATAACCAGGATTACCAGCATCATCTGCATCAAAGCGGGTGAAAATTACCCCCAGTCGATTGGTATCAGAAAAGGAGTAACCAAGATTCGCACTTATTCCTGTTTCATAGTTATTTCCTGTGTTCTCAAATCGGTCACCGCTTCCTGTGTCATAATCTCCTTCGGTTCTGTAGGTATAACTCCCTGCAAAATCAAAGGCGTTTTGCTTAACAGTCCCACCAATGGAGCCTTCTCCTGTATCAAAGCCGCCCCCACCAGCTTCCACAAAAGCACTGTTGAGCTCACCTTGTCGGGTGATGATATTCACAACACCTCCCATGCCTGCAGACCCATACTGTACTGCTCCCGGTCCACGGATTATCTCGATCCGTTCAACATTTTTGGTCATCAGTTTGGCAACATTACCTGTACCGGCACGTCGACCGTCCAGTAAAATAAGGACATGGCCCTGCAAGTCGTTACCATGAGTATCTGTACGAAACCCTCTAAGGCCTATGGAAGTAAGGTTGCCCGGATATTTCTGGACGTGGCCAAGCCCTTTTTCCGCAAGCAGGTCGGCGACATTACGGCTAGGGGATTGCTCGATTTCTTCTCGGTTGACGACGGTGAGATTTACGCTGATTTGTTTTTTGGTTTCAGCGCTACGGCTGGCTGTAACAACAACCTCATCCATAATGGTCGGTTGCGAGGGGGCCTCTGCGCTTATACCCGCTTGAGCATGCAGGCAGGAAAGGATGGGAATCAGTAGAGCGGAATAATACTTTTTCATTGCTATCTTTTCTCCTTTTAAGAACGAGTGCCCGGAGAAAAATAAAAAAAAATCCCCGGACCAATTATCTTTCAATTGATCCGGGGATGCCCTGATTTAAATCCGCAGATGCCTTGGAATCTCTTGTCCACGGAGATCCAGGAAACATGGAAGCCATTTGGGTAATGGCTGGGTATGGCGTGCTTCCATGCGGTACATTTGTTTTTAGTACCTTTTTTCAGGTAGGTCTTCTGACTGTCCTCACTTCCAACGGCCTTCCCACTTTTCAGCAGTGGCGCACATGGTTGGAAGCATTTTTCCTTAACTCATTAAGGAGAGGTTTACAGCGGCGGGCCCGTCCCGGATTCACACCGGGTTCCCTTTTTAAGCTTGATTACAAGCACCTGAAACAGGATAGAGGAAACACTAAAGTGTAGAATAAGGCAAGCTTTTTGTCATGTAAAATAAGGGTCCTACAGCGTGGTGCTCTCGGTGTGAGGCTCCGTTTGATTGCTACTGTTATGTAATGGACAACAGGAATGGAGCAAATCTTTTATGCTGGAAAATCTTGACAAGTATGCATGTTTGTTTATATTAAATCGCCAAATGGCGATATGTGAATAAAACGATCTGGTGTATTGATGAAATCATTTATCAAGGTAATGAAGGCGTTGTCCGACCCTAATAGGGTGCGGGTACTTAAGCTGCTGAAAGGTAAAGAACTTTGTGTCTGTGAAATTCAGGCAGTTCTTGATCTCGCTCAATCGACAGTTTCCAAGCATATGAAACTGCTTGAAGATGCAGGTCTGGTGGACCGGTCTCGGCAGGGGACCTGGATTATTTACAGCCTGGCAGACGGAAGTGAGTCGGTTTATGCGCAGACCATGCTTTTAGAAATACAGCATTGGCTGGACGACGACCAGGAACTGAAAAGAATGTACGCTGCCATGCCTGATGCGATGGTATTGCGCGGTTGCAGCGCAAAAGATGGAATACACTGACAGGAAAATCATGGAACCAATAAATCTATTTACTAAAGGTGATGCTACACCCAATACCCAGAGGGGAAAATTGCTCGTTGCCGGAGCTCTTGGCCTTGTCTTTTGGTATTTGATCTACATGCAACTGGAACCGTTCTCGTTCTTTTTTGCCTACTCTCTTCTTGGTCTTGAAAAAGGTAGCCACCTGGGCGAAGCGATCCAGTTTTTTGTTTATGATACACCGAAAGTGATGCTGCTGCTCACCTTGATCGTCTTTGTAATCGGCATGGTTCGCTCTTTCTTTACCCAGGAACGAACCAGGAAATACCTCGCAGGAAAAAGAGAAACAGGCGGGAATGTTATGGCCGCATTGCTTGGTATTGTAACACCTTTTTGTTCATGTTCGGCAGTGCCTCTTTTTATCGGTTTTGTTCAGGCAGGAGTGCCTCTTGGAGTGACTTTCTCGTTTTTGGTCGCGGCCCCCATGGTCAATGAGATTGCCTTGGTGTTACTTTACGGGTTGCTTGGTTGGAAGGTCGCGGCTCTTTATCTGGGCACTGGGCTTTTGATTGCCATGGTCTCTGGCTGGGTGATAGGGCGTCTGAAGCTTGAACACTGGATTGAAGACTGGGTCCAGGAGTTAAGAGCTGGCGAGGCAATCGTCATTGAAGAAAAACTTACCTGGACAGACAGGGTTACGCGTGGACGTGAGGCGGTCAGGGATATTGTCGGTAAGGTCTGGATATACGTGGTGGCTGGTATCGGCGTTGGTGCCGCTATTCATGGGTATGTACCGGAAGATTTTATGGCGACCATTATGGGTAAAGATGCCTGGTGGTCGGTACCTGCTGCAGTTGTTGTTGGTATTCCCATGTACTCAAATGCTGCAGGCATTGTACCGGTGGTGGAAGCACTGCTCGGTAAAGGTGCAGCTCTGGGGACAGTGCTTGCCTTTATGATGAGCGTTATTGCACTGTCGTTACCTGAAATGGTGATTTTGCGCAAGGTGCTGAAACCGAAACTCATTGCCGTCTTTATTGCTGTTGTCGGGATGGGGATTCTTTTCACCGGTTATCTGTTTAACCTGGTTATCTGATGGATGAGGTATTTTTGAAGATTAACGCTTTTTGCAATTTTAACTGTTTGGAATTTTTTGGAGGAAAGGATGGAAATTAAGGTATGCGGGCCAGGATGTGCTTCCTGCGAACAAGCACAAAAAACTGTTGAGGCTGCTCTTGTTGCCAAGGGTGTCGAGGCGACGGTTACCAAGGTGACAGATTTTCAGGAAATAGCCCAGTTGGGAATTTTTTCAACCCCGGCGGTCGTCATCGATGGTGAGGTCAAATGTGTTGGCAGGGCTCCGAACCAGAAAGAAGTGGAAGGTTGGTTGGGGTAAGAGAAAAAAGAGGAAAATGAAAAATGATAGAAAAAGGCTGGCAAATGGTTATCATTTGTCAGCCTTTTTTTGTTGTTTCTCGGGCTGTGTTTGAACCTTTGGAAGTTGGTTCTTCAGCTAAATGAAAGCGAACTACCCTTATTTGTATCCCTGAGGATTGGCTGATTGCCAGCGCCAGGTGTCTTCACACATCTCAACTACCCCCCGTTGGGCTTGCCAGTTCAATTCCTTACCGGCTAGGGATGGGTCTGCCCAGCACTGAGCAATATCACCTGATCGGCGGGGGGCTATCCTGTAGGGGACCTTTTTGCCACTAGCCTTTTCAAAGGCGCTGACCATCTCCAGTACTGAGTAGCCTTGGCCGGTGCCGAGGTTGTAAGTTACAACTCCTGGATTTTCAGTGAGTTTTTCCAAAGCACGCAGATGCCCAATGGCCAGGTCAACCACATGAATGTAATCACGCACACCGGTGCCGTCTGGTGTAGAATAGTCATTGCCAAAGACTGCAAGCTCTGAGAGTTTTCCCACCGCAACCTGAGAGATGTAGGGCATGAGATTGTTAGGGATGCCGTTAGGATCTTCTCCTATTTGCCCGCTCTTATGCGCTCCAACAGGATTGAAGTAGCGTAGCAGAGCAATATTCCATGTTGGATCAGGTATGGCCAGGTCCCGTAGGATTTCCTCGACCATCAGTTTGGTTCGTCCATAAGGGTTGGTGCAGGAAAGCGGGAAATTTTCAACGATAGGAACGGTCGCAGGATCACCATAAACGGTAGCAGAAGAGCTGAATACAATATTTTTGATCCCAAACTCCTGCATCACATTACAAAGGTTGAGCGTACCAGTGATATTATTGTGGTAATAAGCAAGCGGTTTTTCCACTGACTCACCAACGGCCTTGAGACCGGCAAAGTGGATGACTGCATCTGTATCCGCTGCCTTTGCAAAAACTTCTCGTGTCTGCTGTTCATCAAGCAGATCTGCTTCAAAAAAAATGATGGATTTGCCGGTAATTTTTTCCACCCGACGAATGGATTCTTTGGAGGAATTACTGAGGTTGTCTAAAATGGTGACCCTGTGTCCGGCTTCAAGCAGTTCCAGACAGGTATGGCTGCCGATGTAACCGGCACCACCGGTGACTAAAATATGCATTATGTACTCCTGTGGAGGGAATAAAGAATTAGCGCAAACTGCATAATACCAAGTATAATAATGGGTTTGTAGAAAAATGAAATTGGTTTTTATTCTATAGAGATACTTAGGTTATATGCGTGTCAGTTCATTTTTAACACCGCTATTAGTTTACTTATTGTCTCGTTACCAGGAACTAGAGGGGCGGTGGGAACGGTTTGCTGTATAAAATAACATTTGCAATCACCTTTCTTTTGATTTCACTGCTGTCGATTAAATTATCCTCAGTTAAATCGGCTTCTGGTTTTTCAGTGGCAGACAGGTCACTTCGTTATACCGGTGTTTCCTGGATAATTATCGGAACCCTTGTCGGCGGCATCTCGACTATCGGTACGGTACAGACGGCATATACCCATGGCATTTCTGCCTGGATATTTACCCTGGGTAGCGGCATTTCCTGTCTCCTGCTTGGCTTGTTTTTTGCCAAAGGATTACGGGAGTCTGGAGTTGTAACGGTATCCGAGTATCTGGGGCGCGCTTTTGGGCACCGGTTTCGCTGTTATTGCAGTATCGTTAATTCGATTGGCATGTTTATTCACATTGTCGGTCAATTTCTGGCTTCAATTGCCATCCTCCAAGCAGTCTTTCATTTTAATGCTGGTTGGGCTGTAATTTTAACCAGCATATTTATGGGTATTTTTGTTATTACCGGTGGTATTGCCGGGGCTGGTTTAGTTGGTAAAATTAAATTTTTCCTGCTGTATGTGATCATGTTAGTGAGTGCTGGGGTGGCCCTGTACAAGGGCGGTGGCCTTGGGGAAATTCTTTCAGGTTTGCCCTCAGATGCTGATATGCTCAGTTTGCATCATTATGGTATACCCGCAGCGTCTATTCACATGGTTTCCATGGTGGTCGGGGTCCTTTCCACTCAGATATATTTACAGGCCATTTTTTCAGCCAGAGATGTGAGGGAAGCGAGAAACGGCGCTTTTCTCAGTGCTGCTGTGATTCCGCCCATCGGATTACTCGGTATTGTTATCGGTCTGTATTTACGAGCGAATTTTTCTGAGATCAGTGGGGGTACGGCTCAGGCACTTCCCTTTTTTCTCTATTATAGTTTTCCGCCGCTTATTGCCGCGTTTTTTTCTGCTGGTATTCTGCTGATTGTACTCGGCACCGGAGCCGGTTTGCTGCTTGGGGTTACGACCAATATATATAACGATTTCTTTCACCAGAAAATCAAAGGGCACCCCTTTTTAAAGCCGCTGCCGTTACTACGTGCTTTGACTCTTTTTGTTCTTTTCGCTGCAACCGTGCTGGTTTTTACTGGGCTTGATTCCGCAATCCTTAAATGGAGTTATATGTCAATGGGCTTGCGTGGTTCTGCTGTGTTTATGGGGCTTGTTATTCTGGTTTTTTTCAAAACATTGCAGCAATCGAAATGGGTGGTTTTCTTTCTATATATTATTCCTGTTGTCTATGTTCTTGTGAATATGAACATGGGTGGTGGACGTTGAATGTTTATTTTTAGTGATCTGGAAAACGGGAGATTGGCAGAAGGGGTATGAGGCTGTCCGCCATGGTTGTTGTGGTTTTCTATGTATAAAGTATGATGCTTGTGGTGGATGGAATCCTTTTCATTTTATTATTCGATAGTTATTATGATGTTACCTAAACTTACCCTTGCTGACCTCGCCCGTTCCGGTCATGTGACTCGCTGGCACAGTGTTCGTACGTCCAGAGATCAGACCCTGGCAGAACATCACTATATGGTCACCCGGATCTCAAACAGGCTTGCCAAAGATATCATCGGGCCGGATTTGACCGATACTGATCTGCTACAGATTATGGAATACGCATCTCTCCACGACACCCCGGAACTGCTTACTGGTGATTTGCCAAGCCCGCTTAAACAGCATATTGAGTATTTAAGTGGAGAAAATAATCCCATTGAAGCCATAGAAAAAGAAATTGCTCCCTGGTTGTTTGAGATGAAGGAAGCCATCCGTCGCGATCATCCAGAGCATCTGTTGATTGTAAAGCTTGCCGATATTATTGATGCCCTTGTTTTTATAACTGATGAAGGCATTGGGATACACGCAAAAAAGGTTATTGAACTTCTTTACGAGATGCTTGAAAATAAACTCAAACAGGGGATAACTACTTTTCCCCAATATAATTGGCGGCGAACGGTTGATTTACTCAATGAATTATTGCAGAATGCAGACGAATCCAAGGTGGCTTTCGAATTGCGTCCATAATAAAGGCCCATTACTCGTAGAGTAACGTAGGTTGACTACCATCGTGATCAAGTCTAATTAAGGCGTATTCTCGAGGGGGAATCCGTCGCCAATAGAACCAGAAGTCAGTTGGTTAACGTCTTTTAACTGCGCCGCCCCTTTCTCTGGCACGTCATGCTCCTTGGCCATTGTCCTGCCTTTTCCTGAAAGCACCAAATAGCGAATTGTTATCAACCCTGCTGTTTGGGTTGACTGGTCCGCAAACCTTTTGGCCTTTTTTCGTTGTGGGTACTGTTTAATTTTAATTAGGTGGTGCTTGCTTTTGACACACCCTTCGCAATCTGCAGGGCTGCACGAGGGGGTGAGGTGGCTAAGAAGAGCAGTGCAAAACCGACTTGGCTAAAAAATCAATTGCCAGATGTCAGGGCGTTTGTGGCGATTGTCAGCGGAGGTGGGTTGTACCAGAGTTGAGTTCCTTGCTCACATGGTTCCACCACCTTTGTTGCATTTTAGGTGAGTAGTAAAGCGAAGTGTCCTGGTCAAATTCAGTATGTTTATCAAGGATATCTTTATTATAGCTGTTGATGATATCTTGAATCCAGACAATGGCCAGCTGTTGGGCTTCTCTCGCTGTATTACCCATGATGGGGAGCCCTTGGCGGTACTGATTTTTTTCTTTGCTTATCCTTTGAGCAGTAATTTCCAGCAACGCAAAGTGAATCTGTTCGTGTTGGAGGACGTAGCCTTTTTTACCGGCAGGTATTTTGGGGTTCCACCAGGAATTTTCAGGTATAAAAACAGCCTCAAATGAGAGATTGTCGATGTCTGCAAAGTACAGGGGCACCCCTTTAAAACTGCTGTTTCGCACTGTAATTTTCGTGGAACTTTTGGGGCGTATCTGAACACTTGAACGGGCATTGAAATGTTCTTCCATCCCCTTTGTACCCTCTTGCAGTGATGGCGCACGAAAATCATTTTGTTGCAGTTGTCGGTATGTGAAAAAAGTTGTTGGCTGTTTCGATGCTGGTCGAATTTGTGGAGCAGCATAGTCTGGGAGTTGTGTGCAGCAGGGTAGAATCGCCACAACAAAGAGCAGAGAGAGAAAACGAGCTTGATCGGAAAAAATACAAAGCAAAAGAGTTTGCAATCTAGTTATGAAAAACAAGCGAAGACGAACAGTAGGACTGTTTGAAGGACGAATTGATGCTTCTTGCAGTAGGAGCATTGGGTCTAGCCTGTGCGCAACAGAAGAGGGATGGATTGTGCTACTTTTGGGCAACCCCTTTTTTGTAGGGAAGTGTGGGGATTGATCTACCAGGCAGGCATTAAGTGCCTTCCTGGTAGATCAATGACGTTGGTAATTTGAGTATTACATACCGGTTATAATACTTTCTACACGGCGATTCTTGGCACGTCCAGTTTCAGTATCGTTACTGTCGGTAGGATCGGCTTTACCAAACCAACTCAAGGTAATTCTTTTGTTGTCAATGCCGCCCTTTTCTACCAAATAGGTCCGGACACTTGCAGCACGTCGTTGTGAAAGTTTCAGGTTGTACTCTTCTGAACCGAGACTGTCAGTATGTCCAGCAAGGGTGACCTGAGCTTTGGGGTTTTCTTGAAGGAGAATTGTAAGTTCGTTCAGCGCTACATAATTTTCAGGTTTTACGACATCTTTATCAAAGTCAAAATGGATGTTGTTGACACTGGTGCCGACAACTTTCGCTTTTGGCATGTCTTGATTCTTAACCATGAAAAGTGGATTGGTGAGCCATTCTGGATGACCAAGAAGCTTGGAGAACTGAATAACTTTACCGCAATCACTAGCGCTAGCAACGGCATTGACAGCTTGGTCACCGTTGGTGTCGTCGTCGGTATCAATAACGTAAAAGCAGACTTTATATTTTTCTGCAAGTTGTTTAGCGATGATTCCAGGAGCAGGAAGTCCACGGTTAACTGTGTATTGTCCATCGGTAAAAAGAAAAACTACTGTTTCGCCCTGAAGTTTGCCAAGGATAGGATCTAGGGAAACGAGTCCGTTTTGGAGTAAGGTGTTTCCTGACGGCCTGGAAGGGAGCGTCTCTATTGTGGAGGTGAATGCCCCTTTATCGAATGTTTGCATGGGTAAATAGCTTTTGAATGCTTCTTTGCCAAACCCAGGAGTAAAAGTGTATATGCCAGCTTGCCAATCAAGTGCTGGTAAGGTAGCATTTTTCTCGTTCAGTATCTGCCGTTCGATATCCAGTCTCGTTTGATCGCCGCTTGTGGCTTTCATAGAGCTGGAAGAGTCATATAATATAATAAAGTTGTCTGCCAGTTTGACAAAGACCACCTTTTTACCATTGACCATTTTTGGGGTTTCTTTTGCAAGCACTGAACTGGCAAAACATGATGCAAGCAGCAGGGTAAGACCAAGAATAAAACTCTTGTGGATCATCCTCATTGTGTTCTCCTTTGCTGTTGTTATGAAAAGTAGAATAACGAATTAACTATAAAATTATAATGCAGGAGTGGTAAGAGGTCAATTGGCAATTTAAAGAAAAAAATCACTTGCCTGTGAAGGTATTGGTGTGGATCCGTTTGGCGCAGAGCTGAGAAATTGCCTGCTTATGGAATAGTGGATACATTTTGCTTATCGTTAATACGGTTGACTGGATATTGATTACACCTGCCATGCTCCAGCACTTACCCAATATTGTACACACCGTTTGCACCGCAATTAGAAGGGGCTGGTACCGGAAAGAAAAAGGTGGAACTATGCCTTCTGGACGCAATTGTGTTCTGCTGTTTCTCTGGAATGATTACTGAATTTCTGGCATTTCCATTCGTTTTTTTTACAATAAATTGAGCCTTAACAATATGATCTATCGACGATTCGGGAAAACTGAACTGGAAATGCCGGTCTTTTCTGCTGGCGGTATGCGATTTATGCAATCCTGGCAAGACGTGGCAAAAGAAGACATAGAACTGGTGCAACAACGTAAACTGCATGAAATAATTGCCATGGCTTTTGCTCTGGGGATCAACCTTGTCGAGACTGCAAGGGGATACGGATCTTCAGAACGGCAGCTTGGTCTTCTTTTGAAAGAGTATAAGAGAAAAGATATTATTCTCCAGACCAAAGTTGCCCCTACTCCCGATCCTTTACTCTTTCGAGAACATGTACTTGACTCCCTGCGCAGGTTGCAGGTGGAAAGAGTAGATCTGTTAGCCTTGCACGGGATTAACTCATACAAACAACTTTGGCATGTTTGCAGGCCCGGCGGCTGTCTTCATGCTGCAAGAGTATTGCAGGAGCAGGGAAAGGTTGGTTGGGTAGGCTTTTCCGGGCACGGTTCAACCAATGTATTGCTGCAGGCTGTCAACCACCAGCAGGATGGTGGGTTTGATTATATAAATCTGCATTGGTACACTATTCTTCAGCGTCATGAAATGGTGCTAGAGGCTGCACTCGCAAGAGACATGGGGACGTTTATTATCAGCCCTACTGATAAAGGAGGGATGCTGCATACACCACCAACCTCGCTTACAGAGCTTTCCGCCCCTCTTACTCCATTACAATTTAATGATCTCTTCTGTTTGCAGCATAAGGCAATACATACGATCAGTATTGGAGCAGCAGCGCCTGATGATTTTACTGACCACGTTCTGGCTTTACAATATTTAGATGATTTTGGTCTCGTTAGAAAAATATATCAGCGGTGGCAAAACCGCATGTTGGCAGTGAGTGGGAATAGCCAGCCAGGCAACCATTGGGATGTGTTTCCATGTTTTGAGGAAACGCCTGGATGTATGAATATATCGATGATCCTGTGGTTGTATAATCTCGCGACAGGGTGGGACCTGTTGACATATGCGCGGGGAAGATATGCCATGTTGGGTAAGGGAAGCGAATGGGTATCTGGTAATAACGCAGCTTGTGCTATGAAATACGATGTGAAAGAATTTGCAAAAAAGATCGGAATGCCTGCTTCTGAATTTCTCCGAAAGATACAACAAGCTCACGAGTTGCTCTCAAGTAAACAGGAAGAGAATTTATAAGCACACTGTCTTTTCGCATGCGAAAAGACAGTGTGCTTACTCTGTAAACAGATCTTCCTGACGGAGCAGTTGGCTAACTTTATCAAGCATTACATGGTAATTTTCTTTGTTGACCCTCAGGTTGAGAGTCAACTCTCCCTTTGCTGTTTCCGAATCAGCAGTAAGGTTGAAAACCTTCTTGCTTGTGCGCTCGCCAAAGTATTGGTTTCGGATTTTTGTAATTTTTTTGCTGAACTTTTTTTGCTCGGTAGCGGCTGATTGTGTTCCTTTCTGCTGCATGAGGCGGATAAAGGTGGCTGCTTTTTGTGGGGCCTCCATAGCCTTGGTCAGCATTTGCTGGACTTCCGTGTGGGCAATTGTTTTGCTTAAGCCTATTTTTTTCTCTTTTAATAAGGTCAGTATGTTTTGGAGTTGTGGCCGTGTTGGCGTTAGCGGCTTTATTATCTCCAGATAGAGGCTGTCACGGTCACCTGGGTCTTTGATTGGGGCGAGAATTTCAGCTGCAATGGAGAACTGCAGTTTTTCATTGATCACATCGTTGATAATTTCCGGTGATTCGCCACGCGTTCGAATTTGATTTACTTTACGGTATTTATGGATAGTGGTGTGGGACACTTTCGATCCTGGAACACCGATGCCCAATGTCGCTCCAAATTTTTCAGCAAGCATGGTGTTGTTTAGTTGCATGGTATCACTGGCAGTATCGAGGAAATTACCTATTTCAACCGGGTTGAGGTTTCTTCTTTTAGTGTTTTCAGCAAGTGAAATATTAAAAAAATCTTCAGTGGTGAAATCCTGCTCCTGAAATATTTTGGCCTCTATCCACTCCCTGCCAATGCGCTTTACTGCTTGAAACCGCCTGAAGCCGCACAAAATTTTGTAATAGCCGTCTGTCTTACGCAGTAATACTAAAGGGTGGAGTAAACCGTTTTTTTCAATGGATCCTGCAAGCTCGTCTATGTAAGACTCTCTGGTAAGTTCATCGTACTGTGCGTCATTATGGATACGGAAGATATATTGTAAGTCTTCCTCATTCTGTGTCTCTACACTTTTGAGTTGTATTTTCCTTACCAACGGCATCTTTTGCTGAAATTGTTGGAATGCCCTCCCCAGTTTTTTTGCAGTAAATTCTGCCATCCCTTGTTCACTTACAAGTTCCGGAGCAAGGGTCAGTAGCAGTGAGTTGACATTGGTATTGTAAAAACCTTCAAGATAGTTTTTTTGGCGATAGAGTTGGTTGAGATGGTCAGGAGAGTGGCCGCAATAGATTGATCCTGAGCTCGCCAAGTCTGTAGTAAGGCCCTGGTCCTCGATAACGACCCTGTATTTACTGATCTGCGAGGGAGAAATGGTCGGGTTATGAGGTTTTTCAGGGGCGCCCCGCTCACCTTGACCATAGCCGAAAAGAATTTGTTTCCCTTTCGGTAAAGGCGTACTGCCGACCTGGACGATAAGGACCAGTGGTGAGAGGTCATTTTCTACTATTTCATCAGTAAAGCGTTTAATGTGGACAAGGAAGGTATCTGTAATTTTTTTACGTGTTTTCACTGCCTGCATGTCTGTCAGGTCAATAAGTGTTTTTTTGTATTTGTTATTTATGATGGCATAGCATTCGAGCTGTTGAGCAAGCACAAGACCTAGTTCGGTGAGGTGATGTTTCTCTTCCTTGTTTTGAGGACTGGACAACCCATTAGGTATAAGGAGTAGGATATTATTATTGCCGAGAACGGTGTGGATCGATCTATGCTTTTGTTGGCTATTATTCATCTTTTTCGTTTACAGGAACCCGTAAAGTTAATGGAGCCAGCGCCTTGTGCGCCCCCTTGAGTGCCACGTTTGCGAGGTAAGACCCGTATGTGGAATTATTGGTATGGCCAACTATTGCGTCAAGTACTTCACCTGAATTGAGTAACTCAGAGGCGGTGGCTGGCAAAAAGGCAGGTTTGCCGTTGTCATTGCTTCTATGTAAGAGATCTGCTTCAACTAGCTTTGTTGTTATTTCCTTAATTTCAACAGTTGGTGCGTCTGTGAGCTTCCCTGCTAGCGAGACAATGGTAGTCGGGCGTCGAGCATGGAAATCAGTGTAGACTCGGTGGAGAATGTCAAAAGCAATCTGTAGCTTTCGTTGGGGGGGGATGGGCTCTGTGAAGGGGGAATAGTTGTTGCGATGTTGTACCCCGTAAGCAAGGGCAGCCCCTGAAAGAACAAAATTCCATCCTAAATATACCCATATAAGAAAAAGAGGTACTGTGGCAAAAGAACCATAAATAGCATTATATTTAGCCACTCCGACCTGGAGGATGATATACACTTTTTGTGTCAGGAACCAGAAAATGGTGGCAAAAAGTGCACCGGTGAATGCGGCGGAAGTCGTGACCCTTGCCCTTGAAAAAAACAGGTAAACCAACATCAGGGTAATGATGATAAAAACAAAAGGAAAAAACTTAAACAAGGCGGCTATCATCCAGTCGAATGGGATAATAGTATGGATGTATCTCATTATTCGGTCGCTTGCCAGGATGGTCTCTCCGGCAAGAGCCATATTGATGGAAACAGGCAGCAGGATAAGCAGTGCCAGGTAATCCATTACTTTGCGAAACAGAGGGCGTCCTTTGTCTTCCCTCCATATATCATTCATGGCATCTTCGATGGTGCTGAAAACCATTATTACAACTATAAGAGTAGCACCAATCCCGAAGATACCCAGCGCCGCGAAATTGGTTTTATCAACGTAGTCAAATATGGTGTCGATTGCTTGATAAAGGTGTGCAGTCATCGTGTTTTGCACTGGTTCTGCAACCAGATCAAGGCTGGTGGACTCAGGTTGTGTATGTTGTGTTGTTGGGCGTGGCTCCACCTGTTCAATAAAACGAACAGCCGCGACTTTCAGTTGATCTCCGCTTCCCAGCCCCTTGAGAACTGCGGTGCTCATAGCAAGTAAGGGCACCATTGACAAGATGACTGAGTAGGTTAGGGCAGATGCTCTGATGGAGATTTTTGCTCTGGTTGCTTCTCTGTAAACAATGATGAGGATTCGAGCATAACAGCGTATTCCTCTGCTTAAGGCACTGTTCTTACCTGTTTCTGTAAAAGCCCATTTAATGATTGGGGTTGACCAGTGTTGATGGTTACCTGTCATTGTTTTTCACTGAGTATTGTTTCGTTGGAAGGGTGCAGCCTGATTGGCTTATTGGCCCATTTCGCGGAAGAGCCATTTCTCTATGATTTCAAAGACGATTTCTCTTTTAATAGGTTTAGATATATAATCGTTCATTCCTGCATTTAAACAAATTTCTCGATCACCTTTCATTGCATTTGCGGTCATTGCGACGATGGGAATGTTGTTAAATCCACGTTCACGGATAATTTTGGTTGCCTCCAGTCCATCGGTTTCCGGCATTTGAACATCCATAAATATGAGATCAAAGTCATCTGGGGCAGCGGTAAAGGTGTCGATGGCTATTTTCCCATTTGCCGCTACTTGCACTTTGTATCCAGCCTTGGTGAGGATCAGGGTTGCCAGCCTCTGGTTCACCGGATTATCTTCAGCCAGAAGAATTCTTATCGATTGTTTGAGTTCCTCACGAACACTGTACTGGGTGATCAGTTTTTCTTTTGACGGTCCTCCGGCGATTTCATGCTGCCCTTCTCCCAGCAGCTTTTCTATTGTTTTGAAAAGAATTTCACGACGGGTAGGTTTGGTAAGAAACGCATTAAACCCTGCCTCGTTGCATCTCTGGGCATTGCGATCATTTGATGAGGTATAGGCAAGTAGCGGTGTCCTTTTGGTCGTTGGTATTTCGTTGCGGATCACATGCGCCAATGCATATCCATCGGGTGCAGGCATCTGGATGTCAAGAATGATCAGATCAAAGATTTTGTTTTGAGCTATAGATTTTTCAATGGCCGTGCGAACCTGACTACTGTCGTGGGTAGCGACAACCTCAAGGCCAGCAGTGTCAAGGATATGTTTGAGAATATTGAGGTTTGTCAGGTTGTCATCAACAACCAGTACCTTTTTACCTGCAAGGGAAACTTTGTTGAAATTTTTGATGCACTGCTGTTGAGATTTTTTGAGTTTGGTGGTGAAATGAAATGTACTCCCTTCACCTGTCTGACTCTCTGCCCACACATGTCCCCCCATAAGCGAGGCAATCTTACGGCAAATGGAAAGGCCCAATCCTGTGCCGCCGTATTCACGTGTGGTTGAACCGTCAGCCTGGCGAAAGGCCTCGAATATCGCTTCAACTTTGTTTTCCGGTAATCCTATACCTGTGTCTCGCACTCGCGCATGGATTTCAATATGGTCATCTGTTTCTTGGTCGACCATTATTGCCAACTCTATTTCTCCCTGCTTGGTAAATTTTACAGCATTGCCCATGAGGTTGACAAGAACCTGGCGAAATCGTCCTGGATCCCCCATCACATTGGCGGGTAGGTTGTTGTCGATTCGGCAAAGCACTTCAATGGGAAGGTTATCCACTTTGGGCCTGATCAAATCGCAGACATCCTGGGCTGTTATTTCAGGGTCAAAGTCAATGCATTCCAGGTCGAGTTTGCCAGCTTCTACTTTTGAAAAATCAAGGATGTTGTTGATCAGGGAGAGCAGTGCGTCAGCGCTGCGGTTTATGGTTTGTGCAAATTCTGTTTGTGCTTCATTGAGAGGGGAGTCTAACAGCATGTCAGTAAAACCAATGATACCATTCATTGGCGTCCGAATTTCATGGCTCATTGCAGCTAGAAATTCACTCTTGGCTATATTTGCTGATTCGGCAGCTTTTTTTGCACTGCGCAGCTCTGCAGTTTGTTGTTTGATTTCTGCTTGCAGGGTCTTCGAATAGTTGTATTGTTGTTCTTGTATCTTTCTGTAGTTTTGTTCGTTTTCGGCCATTATGTCTTGGAATTTTTTTTCAAGCACCCCGGACTTGCGATCGAATTGTTTTTTTTGGATTCGCAGGCGATTGATAGTGTCTTCGGTTTCTTTATGGGCAAGGAAAAGTCGGAGGCTTAAGCGGATGACCGTAGTCAGCCAGTGGGGAGGGAGTGTATCCTGGATCGTCGCAGGGGTTGCAAGGATGACGCATTGCAGATCAGGAACAGCATGTACGGCAAAGTGACGCTTTTTATGTTGAATAGTTACTTCCGAAGATTTATCGAGACTGTCGATTATGAGTTGCTGGGCTTCATCTGAGGCAATGGGAAATTTTTGTGACGCCTTATGGTTACCGTCATGGTCAGCGCAGAAAAAAAGTAACTGCTCTGTTTCCTGTTTAAGATGGTTACACAAGGTGGAGAGTGTTTGGGAGGGATCGACAAGATCAGCAAATAAATTATTGAGAGCCATGAACTTATTTCCCGTACATACTGGTTATGTTTTCAAGTTCCTCTGGCAGGTCTTCGGCAAGTACTTGGTATTCAGCTATATTTTTGTGTACGTGGGCTGAAAGCCCAGGGGAAAGCTGGGGGTATTGGTCATCTTTGAGGGAAAAGCCAAGCTGGTTCACTATATATTCAGCAATCTGTAAAATCGCAGTGGGAGAGTTGGCTGTTGGTTCGCTGTTTTCCAGGTGATGATCCCTGATAGCCTCGGCCAAAGGTGCGGCGATTTGCCATTCCAGTGCAAGCAGGTAACCGATTTGACAATGATCTGTTCCTAGCTCCTGATGTTCGAGTTCAACGATGTCCGGGTTCTTCGGCCCCAGTTGATCGATTATCTTGAACAACGAATCCCGTGCTGTTTCGAATTCAACAATCAACCCGATATCATGCAAGATCCCCGTTAGATAAGCGTCATCACCGTTTATAGACAAGATTCGCTCTGCAATCATTTTGCAACATAGGCCTACAGCAGCACTGTGAGACCATAAGCGCTTTGGTTCAAAGCCCGGAGTTTCTATATCTGTGTCGATCATTCCTTGGATCGCGTCGGTCACCGCAATATTATGCAGATTTTTCATACCCAGCAGTGCAACGGCTCTGGAAATAGAGTCAACATTGCGTGACATCCCGAAGAAGGAACTGTTAACTAGGGTCAGAAGTCTGGCAACAAGGGCGGGGTCCAGTCGAATGACCGCTTCAAAGTCTTGAAGGGTTGAGTCTTCATCATTTATGAGTTGAGCCAGCCTGGTTACAATATGCGGCAGTGTCTTTGTTTTCTTAAATTGTTGAATGAAGTTTTCAGCCGCATCCATGGTACATCTCCTTGTGCTGGAATTTTATCTAATTGTTAGTGGGTTGTAGGGGCTCAGGGTGCTCCCTGCTGCTGTTGGACAATGCTCATAAAAGTGACAACTGTAGCTGAATGTGGCGTCAACCACAGTTTGTCTTGTGCTCATTTGTTGGGAAGGCTTGGACACATACTAAGGAGTTGTCTGGAAATAACTTGAACGTCTCGCATCGCATCTTCAGGACATCTTTGGCTGATCTTCAATCACAAAGTCCTCAACGTAGCACAACTACGCCTGCGGCTTTGTTCAATTAGATCACCCAAAGCTAACCTAAATATGAGCGCGATATTGTCCAACTTATTTACGGACAGCTCCTAAGGGTATGTCACACCTTAAGGGTAACTTGAAAAGTTAGATTTTTCGATCAATGTCAGGTAAGCCGCGACTCCGAGGCATTGGGGATTTTTTTTCACAGGCAGGTTGCTGAGATCCCAAGGATAAAAATTCCTGTTACGTCGAGATTGGAAAGAAAAACGATTTTTCAAGGTGGTCTTAAGCCTTGAATTCTTTTTTTGTTATAGCCTCTGCCTTGATGCGATCAAGCAATTCAGCAAGGACAGGTTTGATATTTTCCCTTAAATCACCGGCAACGATAATGAACAGGAGGTCATCGCCAGGTAGAAAATTACCTGAGTGGGCCTCGATAACAATTTCGTAAATACCTTCTTTAGCCAGGTATTCATGACGAAGTTTGTCGATTTTATCATGGTCGACGACCGTCTCCAGTGCATTTACCTGTTGTTTGTCCGCTCTGGACCAGTTTCGTACGGTCCCGTTATGAATGAGAATCATTCCAACGTTATCGTTGAAATCTGGCCTTTTTTTCAGAGATTGAATCGTTTTTGTGATATCCATGGATTTTAATTTTAGCTAGGTCTCTTTTTAGAGATTTTTTTTAAGATGACAATATTTCCCTTTGAGGAGGGAAGTGCCAGTTTTTGACCGATTTTTATGATTGAATTACTGTTGATATTATTGAGCAGTTTGAGTCGTTTTGTGGTGGTTCTGTATTTTCTGGCAATAGTACTTATTGTATCTCCTTTTTGCACTGTGTAAAGAGTATCAGGGCGTTGTCTCGCTGCGTACATGGACTTTTTCCATTGGCTGATTCTTAGTCGGACCTGCTTCGTAGCTGGTAAACGGAGTAGATATCCTTTTGGAATGAGTTTGGTGCCATCGAGCAGAGGTTTTTTGAGTGCAGGGTTTAAACGAGCAAAGTCCTGTTTGGAAACGCGGAAGAAAGACCGCAGTTTTTGACAGGAAGCATAGCCCTGCAAACGGAGCGTTTTAGTCGCTTCTTGTCTGTCTGTTAATATTTTGGGATCATGGCCCAACTTCTGAGCGACCTTGGCTGCTGCCAGGAATTCGGAGTAAAAGTTTCTAGAGGCAAATTTAAAGTGCCCTTTTCGGTAGTTGGAGAAAATAGAAGCATAGTTTTTTTGCTCCTTAACAGCTCGCAGCATACCTGAACGGCCATAGTTGTAAGCCGTTAACGCGAGGGGCCAAGTCTGCAATTGGCTGTAGTTTTCTTTGAGGAGTTTTGCTGCTGCATGGGTTGCGAGGAATGGATCAAGTCGTTCATCGATCAGCCGATTAATGCTCATGTAATCTCTTCCGGTCGCGCGGGTAAACTGCCAGAGCCCTGCCGCTCCTGCCTTGCTTTTTGCCAGCGGGTTAAAAGACGATTCAACATGAGGTAAGTAAGCTAACTCGGTGGGTAAACCGTACTGGCGAAAAATAGCCCTGATTCGGCCAATGTATTTTCCTGAACGAATAACGCCCTGCTTGAACCTGTCTTTTTGGCCAATTTGGAGGCGGATATTTTCCCGCGCTTTCAGGTAACGTGTATGCCGTTTTTTTGGGAACAGAGCTGCTATACGTTTCTCTTCTGCTGTGTTAGGTTTTTTTCCATGGCCCAATTCTGAAAGGATATTTTTGACACGTTGTCTGGCAAGTTTTACTAACTTTTGGTTGATTTTCCTAGATTCAGGCGCATCCCAGTTTACAAGATCAATAACCGTATAAACGATTCGCAGGTTATTGCGATCATGCAAAATACCTTTTCGCGAGCTATAAGTGCCGTAGATGTCTTTCCAGAAAGCAACATTGGGCTGTATTACCTGGTAAATAGGAAATTTATTTTTAGCTGCCCCTGGGGAGGCAGATATGAACAGTGACACTATGCATATGGCGAAAAAACTTATGCAGTATCTGGTGAACGTAACCCGATTATTAAAACTAAGAGCATTGAGCATATAGATAGAGGTAACTCGTAGAATCTTATGATTTTACACGTATGGCTCTTGTGCCATACCGCTTTGAGACCGCAGCAAAATATCTTTTGTCTTTCATTATACAGCGAAACAACCATCTTCAAAATTAATAACTACAAAAAATAAGAGTTACCCTGTTATGTACAAACCGATTATTGGAACTTTAGGATATATTCTTTCTCCTGACAGAACGGAAACGTTGTTGGTCCATCGAAACGCTCGTCAAGATGATCAGCACCTGGGTAAATATAATGGTCTAGGTGGTAAGATGGAGAGCAATGAGGACGTCGTAAGCTGTATGCAACGGGAAATATTAGAAGAATCCGGGTTGCAGTGCGAAGAAATGACCCTGCGTGGGACTGTGAATTGGACAGGCTTCGGTCCTAATGGCGAAGATTGGTTAGGGTTTATTTTTTTAATTACCCGTTTTACTGGTGAGCTGAAGAAAACCAACAATGAGGGCGAGCTGAATTGGCATTTGGTAAAAAAAATGCAAGAATTGCCCATGTGGGAAGGAGATCGTTTTTTTCTCCCTCTGGTTTTTGACGATGACCCCCGTGCTTTTCACGGTTATATGCCCTATGATAACGGTTGTCCCCTTTCGTGGCACTTTAGTCGTTGTTAACTCAAAAGCAACGGTTTGCTCCAGGTGGTGTATGATTGTTTGCCTTTTTATTTCTGTGAAATATTTGTTGGGATGGGGAAAGCGACTAAAGCATAGAAATAAATCAGGGCTAAAAAACTTGCGCTTGGAGTTTGTCATCTGTATAGTTGGTCACAGTTACACAACAGCTTATTAAAGAACGGTTTTTTTTATAGTTTTTTCGAAAAGTTAAATCGAGGAATGGATATGGAGCAAAATGCGGAATTACTGCGCTTGGAAGAACTTGTTGATCAAGTCTTAAATAAATATAATCAGCTGAAATCCGATTATCAAGCTCTTGAAGAAATGTTGCAGGAACGCGATATGGAATGTGCAGAGCTTAAAGGAACCATTGAAAACCTCAGCGACGAAAGGGCCGCTGTCAGCGGTCGCGTTTCAGGCCTGTTGGATCGCATCACTCAATGGGAAAATGAGCAGGTCAACGATTCGGGAAACGATGGCGGAGGATCTGGGGATCAGAGCCCCTTGTATAATGGTGAGCACGAAGAGCATCAGGGTTAAAGTTACGGGATCGAATGAAAGATCGTCTCGTTCGTTTTAATCTGTTTGGCCAGGAGTTTGCTTTTTACAGCGAGGCTCCGGACAACGAAGTGGAATTGGCCATACGTCTGCTTCGTCAAGAATTGGAAGGGGGCGAGAAGCTCAGTCGTAGTGCGATCCCTTCGAGCAAATTGCTAGTGTTGGGCTGTCTGCGCCTTGCTGCAAGATATGTGCAGTTGGAACACGAGTTCCAGGATTTTAAAAGGCATCAGGATCAAACCATAGACAAGCTCTCTGAAAAAATATCAGGGGCAATGGACTGATCCAAAGAGATTGTTATTTAGTTTAATGTAGCGTTCTGCTATACTACATCTAAACAAGTGATGATACCCCTGCTCTGTTTGTGATTAACGGAGTATTGAGCCAACTCTCATTGATAGGGTAGCTTCCCTGTTGGATTATGGAAAACTTCATTGATTCCCAGACGACGACATGAGCATGCCCACCTAATTTTTTAGGTTTAATCATTGCGTTGACACGGCAGGGTGGGGATTTTTTAAATATCAGCGGCTTGGCTGCTGTTTAGATACGGCCATTTTCCGTATTGCAATCGGGATGGTTTTTAAGTGAAACAGGCGGACAGATTCAGGTCCGGTGATCGTAAACAACTCTGACGAGATCAGGTTTACCATATATGCGTAACCCCTCCAGCGGGATGTTAACCGGGGAGATATCATGTTGCTGTGGCAGTGGTATTCTTACCCATCGGTCTATCGACTGAAACGTACCGGTATATTGCGGCGTTAAAGCAGCATCTATCCGGAACC
>JAUVLX010000122.1 GCA_030600525.1 Desulfobulbus sp.
GGCCATTTTGCGATCAGCAATTTCAAGACGCATGGTTTGATTGGCCTTTGCAAGGTCGGCAGTTCGCTCATCGATTATATTATCTCGGTTCACTATCTGATCCTGATGTTCATCTTCAATTGCCTCTGCCCGTTCAATGAGAGTCTTGATCCCAGGTATGTTACGGAGGGCCGCTTTTGCAAGACGGGTAAGAATTTTTGGTTCCTGGTAGGTGACCCTAAAATCCCAGATGGCTCTACTGACATCACCAGGGCCTTCTGGCCCCTGTTCTATACAACGAGAAATCACCTTGATATTGGTGGCCCCTGCCAGTCGGGCATAGGAGGCAAAACAACCTGCATTCCATTGCATGGTGAATGAGCAGGTGTCTATGCCAGGATTATGGGTAATGCGGATTTCTACAGATTCCTTTTCCAGTTTTACAACAGAGTACTTTTTGATTCTGTTGTATTTGTATGCCTCAGAGGAAACCTTTTTAGCCACTCTATGGATACCAAGCAAAGGGATGCCCAGGGCGGTGGTAAGCATTGGTTGCGTTTTGTACATGGTGCTGCCTATTTTATAGGCAAGGCGAGGGTCAGGTACCTGGTTCTGGATTACATCATGCAGCCTTTTGATAAACCTGTGGGAGAACCAGTATCTGGGATTTTTCAAGTGGGTGAGGCTGACTTCCTCTATTATACCGGTCTGTAGATTTTCAACGTGCACAGGTATCTGTAGGCAGACCTCAGTGATCAGCTTGCTGAGATCGAGGCAGGGGTGGTGCTCCTCTAAATATTGGATAAGTCAATAAGTGTTGAGCGCCGACACCTCTTTGGCCATTGGTTGTATTTTGTTTTTCAGGTTCATTTTTTTTACGGCAGGCAAAAAATATTTGGTAAAGCACGATAAGGAACGCTATCAGGAAACAATCATGGATGTTGTGGGTGCTCGGAGAAGGCTGTTTCTATGATCCGGCAAGCAAGTTTTTCCTGGAGTCTCAGGCATAGGTGTAGCCGTTTTTTCCTTCTTTTTTAGTCGTAAGCATGGCAACGTCTGCCTTTCTTATCAGTTTGTCAGCAACTTTTCCGTCTTTAGAGTACATGCTTATGCCTATAGAGGCCGTAACTTCCTGATACTCTGTTTGTGCCTGAATTGCTGCGGCTATGGTTACACAGATTTTTTGAGCCACTCCCTTTGCGTTCTCTGCTGTAGATAGACCTGGGAGAGCAACTACAAACTCATCCCCTCCCCACCGGCATACGATGTCCGATTCGCGGAGGCATTGTTGCAATGAAGAAGCCAAATGTTTGAGTAAAGTGTCGCCTTTATCATGACCAAAACGGTTATTCACCTGTTTGAAGTTGTCCAGATCAAGAAAGAGAATGCCGACCTGTTTGCCTTCACGATCAGCCTGGCGCATACAAAGTTCTATCAGATCGTGGAACAAACGCCGATTAGGTAACCTGGTAAGATGGTCATGGTAGGCCATGTTGCGCAATTTTTTGCGAATTTTTTTCAGATCTGTAATGTCGTGTAGCGAGACTACAGCACCAAGCTTGGTGCCGTCATTGTCATACATTGCCTTTCCGTTAGCGCGCAGAGTCCGCTGCTTTTTCGATGTGTCTTCTACTATAAACTTTTCATTTTTTACCGGTTGATCATGCAGTGCCCTGACAAGGGGGATTTCATCCGTGGGCAGTATACTTTTTCCATCTAACCACCATGAAAGAGGCTTTCACAACGAAGCATGAAACTTAAATATGGACAGTAAATTGAGCCATAGCTATATCCCTTTGAAAAGGTAATTAAGCCATTTAATTATTTCAAAAAGGGAGAACAGCTATGACTCAAGAATAGAATACAACAGCCAATTTTATTATGCACCCTGTATGTTGCGGTCTGGACCTACACAAGATGAAAATTTCAGCTTGTTTGATTACAAGCTCTGCAGGCGGTTACAATTTGATTGCAAATGGTCAGAAGGAAGCCAATAAGGTATTGCGGGCCCGTCGCCTCAGGGGAAGCCTATTTAGATACGATAGGAACGTCTGAAGAACAAATGCACCCAACGGGGGTCCACCATCTGAAGCATATAAGTGACAATAACACTGTGGACTATCTCGATGAAAAACTAGTGTCGCGTCAACGATGAAATGTCGAAATATAGCGCTGGAATTTTTTGGTCCTGGATTTTTTTAACTGGTTGTTCATAGTGGGCTATGTACCACCAGTTAAAGAAATCAAGGTGCGAGAAAAAATAAGCAAGATACGTCAGAGCAGCGTTGACGAGACACTAGGCAACCTGGCACATGACCCTCATGGCCGATTAACACCCTGGTTTTGTTTAATTTTGATGTTTGATATCAAGTTGTTAGGTGTTTCTGTGGGGGAGCTGGTTAGCAGGTTTGAGCCGATGGGAGTGCGAGCTGTTACGGCCGTTGTAAAGGTATCTCCCATTTCTTCATGTATTTCCAGATCGATGTGTGGCTGACACCCAATCTGCGAGCCGCTTCCGCCTTGCTCCAGCCGCAATCCTCCAGCAGTATAATCAGTTGCTCCTTTGAGAGCTTTTCTCGCGAGCCAGCCTTCGGTGTTGACGCCGTTGAGTGTGTCTGGATGTTCCCTACTGGGCGGCGGAGGTGTTCAGGCAGGTCCTCCCTTTCGATTCTGTCGCCGTTGCAAAGTACGAACGCGTGTTCCACGGCATTCTCCAGTTCTCTGACATTTCCAGGCCAGCGGTGGTCCATGAAAATTCGCATCACCTCCCGTGAAGTATCCACTATCCGTTTGCCGGTATGCGCATTGAAAAGCAGAATAAAGTGACTCGTCAGGAGAGAGATGTCTTCCTTACGTTCGCGCAGCGGTGGGACCCGAATGGGAAAAACGTTAAGCCGGTAGTAGAGATCTTCCCTGAAGGTTCCTTCCGCCACCATGGACTGCAGGTCCTTGTGAGTCGCTGTGATGATGCGGATGTTGATTTTTCGTGTCTTTGATTCGCCGATCCGCTCGATTTCCCGCTCCTGGATTGCACGCAGCAATTTTACTTGAATGAACGGACTGAGCTCGCCTATTTCGTCGAGGAAGAGCGTTCCGTCCGCAGCCTCCTCGAACCTACCTGTACGGGCTCGGATCGCACCGGTGTAGGCTCCCTTAATGTGGCCGAACAGCTCGCTTTCCACCAGGCTTTCTGGCAAGGCGCTGCAGTTCACCGTCACTAGGGGGTTTTCTTTCCGTTCGCTGTTGTAATGGATTGCGCCGGCGATCAGCTCCTTGCCGGTACCACTCTCGCCCTGGATTATTACTGTGGCGTCACTCGCCGCTGCCAACCGGACGGCCGTAAAAACATCGGTCATGGCCCTGCTTTTTCCGATGATGTTGTCGAGCCGGTGTATTTCCCCTAACTTCAACGAGGCTTCTTCCGCCTTCTTGCGCGCCCTGTTCAGTTCGGTAACGTCGGTAATTGTCTCCACTATGCCGATCACTTTCCCATTGTCGTCCCTAACGACGCTGGCATGCTTAATGACCGGCACATCGTGACCGTCTTTATGCTGCAAGCGGCACTCCTTAGCCCCTGACGATCCTTTTTCGAGAATCTTGCATCTGTTTATATCGGCGGGGCAGGTCTTGCCGAAACAGCGGCTGCAGTTGAGGAGTGCACATGTTTGGCCCACAGCCTCCTCGGCCGTATACCCGCTTATTTTTTCCATAGAACCGTTCCATGAGGCGATGCGGCCATTGTTGTCCATGGTGAAAACGCCATCCGCCATGGAGTTGATGATCCTGCTGATAAGCCTGTTGTCCCATAACTCGGACTTTATAGATAACATTCTGGACCTCCGTGAAAGGGAACGTTCCCGTTACCTTCGGTAACGTTACTTGTGTGTTACTCTAGCATGGCAATATTTTCCAAGAGGGTCAATGGGAAACATTTTTCATTAACAATTCAAAGGGATAGGTGCATTTTGTGAAACTGGAACAGAAATTGAAATTACAACTATAAACCGTGAGGTTGTTGTTCCCCGGTTTTAGACTGGGAGCGAAGCCTTTCGAATGGAACGTGAACACCATCGCAAAAAAAGGCTTTTAAAGGAGATAAATCGTGTCCTCGTCGCCAATGATTTTGTTATCAAAACAATCATCGACGAAACCAGATAACCCCCTTCATCGCCTAGGATGAAGGGGGGCCCTCTCGCACCATTACATTCTTTCAAGGAGAGAACATGTTTACCACACTACAATTCATACAGAAAAATCTCGTGTATGTCATCCCGTTGTCAATGATTTGCGGACTCATCGGCGGCGGCTATATCTTCAACGCGAGTCCCCTGAAACAGCTGATTATTCCTATCACATTCCTCATGGTCTACCCGATGATGGTAACCCTGAATGTCAAATCGATTTTCAAGGGCCATGATATGAAGCTGCAACTGACCACCCAATTTATCAACTTTGTGATCATCCCTATAATTGTCTTTTCAATCGGCAAAATTTTTTTGGCAGGAGAAGCGGAGAAATATGGTCTCTGGGCCGTAGGTCTCTTTTTGATAGGCGTTCTGCCAGCCTCCGGAATGACCATATCCTGGACGGGCTTTGCCAAGGGCAACAAGGAAGCGGCAACAAAGATGCTTGTTTTCGGGTTACTCATAGGCTCTGTAGCGGCACCGGTGTACACAAAAATTTTCATGGGAGCCACCGTCGATGTGGACATTTTCCACATGTTCAGGCAGATCTGCATCTTTGTTTTCGTACCGCTAATTGCGGGCTTGTTGACCCAAAGTTACCTGGTTAAAAAACATGGAAAACAGCTTTGGATGGACCTTTATAAACCAAAATTCCCACCGTTCTCAGCCTTAGGCGTCACCTTGATCGCCTTTGTGGCCATGTCCTTGAAAGCTAAAAATATAATCGCAAATCCAGGGGACATTCTCACAATCGTAATTCCCTTGATGGTATTCTATTTCATTTCTTATGCACTACTGACCATAACAGGCAGGATGTTCTTCAAACGTGAAGATGCCGTAGCCATGGTCTTTGGTGTGGTTATGCGTGACCTTTCCATTGCCTTGGCCATTGCAATGACGGCATTCAAGGAACAGGGGATGACAATTGCACTACTTATTTCTCTTGCCTATGTCATACAGATTCAGTCTGCAGCATGGTATGTCAAACTGGTGCCGTTTTTCTTTAGGGAAAAATCAGCAAAAATCACTGAATTCGATGTCCCAACTGTCAAAAGTAGCACAGTATATGAGGAGATATCATGAACCAATCACTCTTTAAAAGAATTCTCTACGCAACAGACATGTCTGACAATGCGGTAGCTGCAGCTCATTATGCCATGCGTCTTGCCCATGACTACAAGGCTCACCTTACTATTGTCAATGTGGCAACAAATGTGATTGAAGAAATGTCTGTGAATATGAGATACGACTTGGCTTCCCATTACGATAAGGATTTTTTGGATACAATCAGCCAAGATTCAATCGATAAAAACAGAAGGGCCTTAATAGAAAGGATTCACACCGTATATACAGAGATTATAAATACTATTCCGAATTGCCGGGTGGAGCCAGAAGTATCCATAAGGATGGGAAATACAGCTGAACAGATAGTACTTGAGGCACAAACGAACAAATCGGATCTCATTATTGTAGGGGCTAGGGGGCACAGTTTACTCGATGAAATACTTGTGGGAAGTGTCGCCAGGGGAGTGGTTAAAAGAAGCCCTGTTCCGGTAATGACTATTCCTCTTGCCCAAATATAGGAACTTGATCGCTGTAACTCTAGGTCAAAGAACGTGGTCCTCTCGGGGGACCACGTTAGTTTTCTTTATCAATCAGACGAATAAGTGCGAGGTTCTCATCAGATTCCTTATCCTGTAGTAGCTGGAGCGTGGCAACTCAATCAGTTCGCATTGTCGACCAATACTTAATGACTCGTGGTTGGTATCTATGCAGGAGCGTTTCTCAGCGATGCTCATGATAGATGCCCGGTGTTTTTTTTAGCCAGTCAACCTCAACCTGCAGTTTTCAGATTTGTTGAAAAAGATGGTCTCGCTCTGGTTCCATATCTTGGATTGTTGTATCTTTCTTGCTGCCGAAAGCCTCTGGAAGCGCATCAAGAGCTTCTTTCTTCCAGCGGTTTATTTGACTGACGTGCACGCCAAACTCAGAGGCGAGCTCGTTAGTCGTTTTTTGGCTCTTTATGGCAGCCATGGCTACCTTGGCTTTGAAGCTTTTCGTGTGATTTTTTCGTTTCATGTAATCCCCCTTTTGGATAGCGTGCATTTTGCCTTAGCACACTGTCTCATTTTCAGGGTCCACTATAAGCTAATGGATCACTTCCACTTACATTGTATTATCCCGGCAGGTGTACTCTCATTTGACAAAACAACATGGGTTGCTGCCAGGGATAAATATCTCTTCAGAGTCCAGTCTTTAGCCAAAGAATTCAGGAAAAGATATCTGCAAAAACTCGAAAAAGCCTATGACCAAGAAAAATTATCCTTTCATGGGAGGAGTGCTGATTTTGCTAACAAGCAGATCTTTATACAGCTGATCGAAACATTAAAGAACAAGGAGTGGATAACCTACTCAAAACAACCATTCGATGGGCCGGAGCAGGTGTTTGAATATCTCGGCCGCTATACGCACCGAGTGGCGATAACGAATAACCGGATTGTATCAATTGAGGACGGCAGAGTAACTTTCAGCTATTGTGACCGCAGTGATGAAAATAAAATCAAAGAGCTTACATTGAAAGCGGAAGAATTTATTCGCCGTTTTCTTCTACACATCCTGCCCGGTGGATTCATGAAAATCCGCTACTATGGCTTTCTGGCCCATGCAAATAAAAAAGCGAGCATCCCTTTGCTTCGGCAGTTGATAAATCCAGATGCCGAAGTGGCAGATAAAATCACCGAAACCGTTGAGGAGATGATGCTGCGACTGACCGGAACTGATTTGTCTCTCTGCCCGGAATGCGGTAAAGGGAAAATGGTCCATATTGAGGACTTGCCTAACCTGTTACTCGATACATCCTGATTACCGCCGAGTCGCAGAGCTTAGGAGTTACGAAAATTTGGAGTTTGAATTCAACAGGAGGAGTGCGCCTTTTTCAGGCCAATCCATCGCTAAATTAATCTGTGTAACAGTAGACGATAAAATTTTGAAAACTTCCGCCAAATTTCATTCAATTATCGAAAAATGTTGCTTCGTTTTGCTGTTATGTTTTCGAAAACCACACATTCCGGAGGCTATCGGCCCCTCTTGGCAATTCATTAAATCCCCATAGATGAACGGTTGAATCTCCAAGGTGATCCGCGCTCCAGTTCTTCGGCTTTTATCAACAATTGCGATAAGTTAATCAGAGCACAGTTAGTAATGCGATATTTTAGGCCTCGACTTACCGTTGAGGTCTATTCAGGGCGCAACAATTGATAAAACCTATTCGATCGATACATCTCCGTTGAGCGGGTTAACCGCCCCTCGTCTAGTGTTCATTAAATTACTATCCAAATTATGCTTTCTTCTTAGCTTGATTGGTTTTTTTCCGCGGCAAAGTTTGGCAACCTGCCAATTGGTGGTGTCTTTTTACTCCATGTTGACCATAATCCAGTGATAATGGTCAACATAACGACAAAGATATAGAATACCCCCATCATTTGTATACCGCTCAACCCAAGAGCATTGCCTCCGGTATAAATACCAGATGCCGCCACAAAACCAAGAGCAGTTGGAAAGAGCATGGAAAAAATCATCCATTTGTAAGATCCGGTCTGTACCTTGATCATTATGGTAGTTGCCAGGCAAGGGGGGTAGAGGGCGAAAAAGACCATTATTGCAAGGGCATGGAGAGGCGAAAAGCCACCGCCTGATGTCTCTGCACTCATCCGTTCTTCCAGGCTTTTATTTTCGTCAGCACCTTGTTGGTAAAGGACGCCGATAGTGGCAACGCTGGATTCACGAGCAGCAAAGGAAGAAAGAATTGCAACGTTGATTTTCCAGTTGAAGCCCGCCCATTGCGTTATAGGTTCAAGAGAGCGGCCAACCGTTCCTAGAAAACTGGTCTCGATCTGTTCCTCTTTTATTTGTCGCCGGAGCGACTTCCTCTTTGATGCCAACCCGCGCAAGGCTTTATTGATTGTTTTTGCATCCTTGTCTTTCTTGGGCTTTAGGAATTTGAACTGATCCTGGTGTTTTTCTTGAAATTTTGCATCCAGTGCTTTTGATGCCTTTGCCCCTTTGATATTGAGTTTAGCGGTTTTATATTCACTGTACAGGTTGATCATGTCGATAAGTGAGGATACTTCATGGAAATTGTCTGCATAACTACTTGAATCAATTTTTTGGTAGAATTTATGTACCGCCTTTTCCATCTCTCCATCAAAAAAATGTTGTCTATCATCACTTATGCCGGGAAATTGGAGTAGCGTAAATATGCAGACAGACACGGCAATGACAATAGAGCCAACTTTTTTAATGTACTGCCATGTCCTCTCCAGTGCTCGTTGGGCTACCCCAAAAAGGGTAGGTGGGTGATAATTCGGTAGCTCCATCACAAAAGGAGCTGTTTCTTTTGCCTTTAACACGGTTGATGTCAGCAACTTGGCCACAAGGAGCGCAACAAAAATTGTGATGGTAGAGAGAAAGAGCATTGCCCATGATTTATATTGAGCAAAAAAAACATTTATAAGCAGGGTGTAAAAAGGGATTTTGGCTAGGCAGTTCATATACGGGACTGTCAAAATGGTTGCCATTCGCGATTTTTCGTCGGGAATACCTTTGGTGGCCATTACACCTGGGACAGCACACCCTCCTGCAAACACTCCACCCAGGATATAGGGCAAGGTTGATTGACCATGCAGTCCGAACGTATGAAACATTTTATCAAGAATGAAGGCTATCCTGGCCATGTATCCAGAGTCCTCAAGGATTGCGATTAAGGAAAAGAGGATGAGGAAAATGGGAATATAATTCAGCAGTGCGTTGGCAGAATCGACCATCCATAATCCCATGGATCGTATGTACGGATCTTCAAGTAGACCAGCATCTGGCAGGATCCCGGCAACTATGGCTCTGAACTTTGCCAAAAAAGGCCACCAGTATTGCGTTAAATCATAGCCTTTAACAATAGACAGCTGGTAGATAATAAAAACTGTTGCCACTAGAAAGATAGGCGCAGCAAACCGGTTAAGGACCAACATATCTATTTTTTCTGAAATATTGGCAGATTCTTTTTTCGTTTTTTTGACGTACGTTTCAATGATAGAGCTTGCAAGTCGGTCACGGCAGCCAACCATGTAATCTGCTATCGACATATAATGCTCTTCTTCAAATTCTCTGCATATTCTGCGGGCTGTTTCGAGCTC
>JAUVLX010000253.1 GCA_030600525.1 Desulfobulbus sp.
ATTACCGCACACGGTTCCATTCCTGAAGCTGTAGAGGCGACTCGACAGGGAGTTTTTTCTTTTTTGACCAAACCTATTGACGGTAATGAACTGGTTGAGGAAATAGAGAAAGCTATTGAAAGCACTGGTGGCCCCCGTAATGAGGTGCTGGGAGACCGGCAGGAGTGGCGACAGGATATTATTTCTCGGAGTGCAGCGATGGAGGAGTTGCTGTCACGAGCAAAGATGGTAGCTGAAACAGATTCAACCATCCTTATTCGTGGAGAAAGCGGTACTGGTAAGGAGTTGCTCGCTATCGCCTTGCACAGGGCCAGTAGTTACCGTAACGGGCCTTTTATCCCTGTGAATTGTACTGCCATCCCCGAGAGTTTGCTGGAGTCGGAGCTGTTCGGCCATGTCAAAGGGTCCTTTACCGGTGCATCGAGAAGCTATGCCGGTTTGTTCCAGTCTGCCCATGAGGGAACCCTGTTTCTTGATGAGATCGGCGATATGCCGCTGCATATACAGGTTAAACTGTTGCGGGTTTTACAAGATCGTCAAATTCGACCTGTTGGCAGCGCCCAGCCGGTATCGGTCAATGTACGCATTATTTCCGCCACTCATAGGAATCTGGAAGAGGCTATTGAAGAAAACCAGTTTCGTGAAGATCTGTTCTACCGTTTAAATGTGGTCAGTCTAGAGCTGCCGCCCTTGCATAAGCGAAAAGAGGATATCCCGCTCCTTGCCGAGCATTTTGTCAGTATCTTAACTGCCAGAGGCGATGGGGAGGGCAAGAAGTTTACCCCAGAGGCCATGCAGACCCTGCTTGATGCTTCTTGGCCTGGGAATATCCGTCAACTGTATAATGTTGTCGAAAATGCCGTAGCCTTAGCAACTTCTTCGTTTATTACCGAAGAGTTGCTTTATGATGCTATTAAAACGAATCAGAAAAAAATCCTCCCTTTGGCAGAGGCAAAGCGGCAGTTTGAGCAGCAGTATCTGATCCAGTTATTGCAGACAACGCGCGGCAATGTCTCGCAGGCTGCACGGCTCGCCCATCGGAATAGGACTGATTTTTATAAACTGCTTAATAGGCATCATATAGTACCCTCACTTTTTAAGTCGTAAAAGGCACCCCACGGAGTCTGCGTTTACCTCTGCACACGATTAGGCTGGAAAATAGAGCGTTACTATAGTTCCTCAGCCTGCTTGCACGTATCTGGAGCACTGCTGAATAGTTGTCGTGATTGCTGGTAATGGTGTGAGGAGAAGCTGGATGGAGAGATTTACTGTACCTTTTATGCGACAATATGAAGGTGCAGCTTAAAGAGTGGTACAATATCAAATGGTTGCTATGTGTCTTTTTTGCGACAAGCGTTAGTGGTTAGCTGCTGCAGTAGTTGGCACTGTGGGCAGAAAAAAGTGGCTCTTCCTGCCAGTTCGGTTTTAATGACCGGGGTTTTGCACTGAGGGCAGGGAGCATTTTTTTTCCCGTATACATTTAACTGGAGTTGGAAGTAGCCGGGTTGACCACTTGATCCTAGAAAGTCTGAAATGGTCGTGCCGCCAGCTTCAATTGCTTGCTTGAGGGTAGACTTTGCCGCTTCAACAATTTCACCCCATTGTTGTTTGGTGATGTGCTGTGCTGGAGTAGTGGGGTGAATGCCAGCCTTGAAAAGCGTTTCATTGGCGTATATGTTGCCTATTCCTGCAACATATTTACTGTTCATTAGAAAAGGTTTTATTGCTAATTTTTTGTTGCTTGCTAGCGTTAATAGGGCTTTGGGAGTGAATTGATCACCAAGTGGTTCTATGCCTTCCTTTGCAGAAAAAAATCGTTCCATTTCCTCCGCCCTATCTGGTGGCCAGACTGTCACGCTGCCAAACCTCCTGCTGTCGTTAAATCGTATTTCTTTCCCATTGTTAAGCAACAGTGCCAAGTGGTCATGTTTAGCTTTTGGGATATCTTTTTCCAGGAGGCTGAGCTTACCGGTCATCCCAAGGTGAATGACCAGTACAGCGCTGTTTCTCATTCTGAAAAGAAGATATTTTGCCCTTCGGTCGATGGTCGTTATTACCTGTTGTTTGATACTGCTTTGGAGAAGCTGAGTAGGCATGGCGGTGCGTAATCTTTTTCCGCTCCACCATATGTTGGTGATTGTTTGGGTGGGGATATAGGGCAGCAGGCCGAGCCTGGTAACCTCTACTTCCGGTAGTTCAGGCATGAGGGGCTCCTTCCGTACATCCGATAATAAAGTCGTTAAAAGCTGCAATCTTCACCGTGGTTGCCGTGGGGGGGGATCCAATAACGTCGCATTGCAGTTTCCAGGTGTTCGAACCTGTTTTTTCAACCTCTATAACGTTTGTGCCACTAAACGTTATAGGTTTGTCATGGAGCAGGCTTTTTTTCACAGCTTCCTTAGCAACCCAGATGATAGTAAGGTTGAGTAGGTGGTTCAGTGTGTCTTGAAAAAGCGACTCTTCACCTTGGTTGGTAAATTTTTCAGCAACTGTTAGCATTTTTGAGGTGATTTGTTGAATATCGATACCGCAGGATTGGGTGTGTGAAACATATGCAGCAGCGTAACCTTTACTGTGGCTGATGGAAACCGAGGGGGGGCGGTGACTTGCAATCACCAAGTGTGGCCTGCCATGTTCGTCTGTTCCTATTGAGAAGGTGTTCGGCTCAGGAGGTGACGTGCCTGCTTTTTGGTGGAAGAGCTCAATGCAATATTTCGCTGCCAATCGACCACCAAGCCACTCTGTGTATCGTTTTTTATAGGTAAATGTTGCAAGTTTTTGCACTTCAGCCGAAGAGAGCTTTCCTGCAAGCAAGACTGGCAGCTTGTCCTTGGGTTGGATGTCGTTCAGTAGAGAAAGATCTGCGAGAGCAATGGTTGTATTGTCTGTTGCAAGGAATTGGTGTTGGGTGCTCAGCGCTTTCATTTTTTGATAAAACTGGCAGTGGCGATTTGCTGACATCTTTTTGCTTGTGGTTATAGATTGCAAATTATGATGGCGTCGTAAAAACTTCGGTCTACGGCGTCGTGGCATTTTTTATGGCACTCGACATACAGGGTGTATGCTTTCGAACCATAAATAATACCCATCCACCTGTATTTTAACTTAGTCATCTATCAGTAATTGATGGGCTTTTTACGAGTCCATCAATTATAAGGTGTTTATTAATATCGTGCGCTTTTTTGTACAAGATGTCTTCTTTTTAAAATATAATCAACACTACCTACTATGCCTGTTTTTGCCGATTTTTCTTTGTTTGATATTGTTGTTGGTTTGATTTTTTTGATTTTTTTGGTACGCGGGCTTTGGATAGGTTTTGTCCGCCAGTTGGCAGCGTTTTGTGCACTAGTCGGTGGGTACTGGCTGGCAGCACATTATCATGGCGAGATAGCACCTGTTGCGGCGCGGTTTTTAGAAAATCCAAAATTGATTTTTATTGTCAGCTTTGTCTGTATATTTCTTGTTGCGGCAATGGCCTTCGGTCTTTTGGGCAAGTTGCTTCGCCGCGTGATGGAGATTACGTTGATGGGGTGGTTTGATCGTCTGCTTGGTGGTGGGCTTGGTTTGGTCAAAGGGGCAGTTGTCACCTCACTCCTGTATATGTTTCTTGCCTCAAGCCTTTCTGGCTCAAATGATGTGCTGAGAAAGTCCCTGAGCGCACCGTACCTGGAGTTGGGTGCAGCTCAACTGCAGGCATTTATCAATGACCCACGGTTGCGCGAATATTTTAAACCGAAAAAGCCTGCCATAGAGGCGCCCAGTTCTAAGGGTACCTCTTTTAAAAAGACAACTGCTTGAAAGGAAAAAGCAATTATGCGAGATAGTCTACATTATTTACAAGCTGCTTCTGCCTCTTTGAGCAAATCGTCTCGGTATTGGTTTACAAACTGTTGAACGTCCTCTTGCCAGTCAGCCATGACGTTGATACCCGCCTGTTTGAGCCGGTTGTTTTCTAGAATAGAGTTTGCAGGCCTTGCCGCAGGTGTGGGGTAATCAGCAGTTGTGCATGGTTCCATGGAGTAGGGAACATCCAAGCAGTCCAGAAAGAAGCGCGCACCCTCATACCACGTGGAGTAGTTTTCCGCACTGGCATGGACAATGCCTGTCATCTTTTTTTCAAGCAAGACTTCAATCTGAGCGGCAAGACGGTGTGACCATGTTAATGAGCCGTATTGGTCATTGACAACTCGGATGGTACGTTTTGGGTCTGCAATGGCTAGACGTAACATGGTTTTGAGAAAATTTTGTCCTCCAAAACCGTAGAGCCATGCTGTGCGAATGATGAGGTGGTTGGTAACGGATTGAACGGCTTCATCACCTTTGAGCTTGCTTTGCCCATACACTGAAATGGGAGTAGTGATGGTGTCTTCAAGGTATGGTTGCGGTGCAGGACGTTTACCATCGTAGACATAATCCGTTGATATTTGAATGATGCGGCTGTTGTATTTGTCACATTGTTCTGCCAGCAGTTGCGGTCCGTGGGCGTTGACCTCCATGCAACGCTGCTGGTTAGTTTCGCAACCATCAACCGCTGTGTAGGCAGCACAGTTGATGACTGCCTCGGGCTTGTGGGTGGCAAAAAGGTTTGCTACCTGGGGCGCATCTGTAATGTCGACGTCCTGCACATCACAGCATAGAACCGTATGGTGAGGTGCAAGTGTTTCCAGGCAGTCCTGACCGAGTTGTCCGTTGGCGCCGATTATGAGAAGTTTCATGGGAGATTTTCCTTATGGGAGGTCGGCCGCAATGTCCATCAGGTATTGGCCGTATTGATTTTTCATCATAGATGCTGCGAGTTGTTCCACCTGTTTGCTGTCAATATAGCCGAGACGGTAGGCAATTTCTTCCAGGCAGGCTATCTGTAATCCTTGTCGATCCTGGACAGCCTGAACATAGCTTGAAGCCTGTTGCAGGGATTCGTGGGTGCCGGTATCAAGCCAGCAAAAACCTCTGCCGAGCAGTTCGACAGTGAGTTTATTTTGTTTAAGGTAGTAGTTGTTAATGTCCGTGATTTCCAATTCGCCTCGAGCAGAGGGCTTGATGGATTCGGCAATCTCAACGACCTGATTATCGTAAAAGTAGAGCCCGGGCACAGCATGTTTTGACTTTGGCTTGTCGGGTTTTTCTTCAATGCCTATGACGCGGTTATCCTTGTCAAACTCCACCACGCCGTACCGCTGAGGGTCTTTGACCAGATACCCGAAAATGGTTCCACCTTCCTTCAGGTAGCTGCACCTGGAGACAATCTCGGCAAATCCATGGCCAAAAAAGATATTGTCTCCTAGAACAAGGCAGACCGAATCGTTATCAATAAATGATTTCCCAATCAGGAAGGCCTGGGCAAGTCCTTCCGGGCGGGGTTGCTCTGCATATTGAATGTTTAAGCCAAGGTGGCTGCCGTCGCCAAAGAGTTCACTGAAGCGGGGGAGATCGTGCGGGGTTGAGATGATGAGG
>JAUVLX010000198.1 GCA_030600525.1 Desulfobulbus sp.
ACCAAAATTGGTGTGATATAAAAAAAATCAAGACACAGTAATTTTGCTAATAGAAATTGTGTGTCTGTAAAGAAGTTGATGAACATAAAAAAGCTGACTTTTATCCGAGTCAGCTTTTTTAATTTTGGCAGTGCTGTGTATGGCAGGTCTTAAAAGTGATGCACCCAGCGCAGGTTGTAACGGCTTCCCTCGGGGCGGTTTTCAGCATTGGTTTCCCAGTAGGCATTAAAGAAAAGGTGGTCATCTTGAGAAATGTGCCACACTACACCAGGGCCAATACCCAGGACCTGTTCTTTACTGTTTTCCAGGTCATTGCCATCAGCTTCACTCTCTGTGATCTGCTTTAAGTAATAGCCGTTGATGCCGATTCGAAGTTGTTTGGGCAACACTTCGTAGGCAGTCGAAAAATTGAGATGTATGGCCTGGCCAGCCTTAATGTCGTCCACCGGTCCGTAAGAGGCATGCGGGGCATCGTTTTCGGCATTCCAGAGATAATGGATGCGACTGGTAACCGTCCACTGAGGGGTAACAAAATACGTGCCGGTCCAGTAGGGGTTGAAGGAAAAGAAGTTACTACCCGGATTAATGGATTTATCCTGATCATATTCACCGGTGGGAAAAAGCATCTGCAGTTCTACGCGGTGCATGAATTTAGGGCCATTTGTACCCATGATTGGATCCCACTGTAAAAAGGGTCCTACCAGGATGTCTCCGAAGCCCGCATTGTTTGCCTGAGGTAACATAGGATTGTTCGCGCTGTACTCAAGGCCCATCGATACGTAGGGAATGATGACGTCTACGCCCCATTTTCCTCCCCAGAGCAGTTCTTGGTCTGACTGGTAGATAAACTGGGTTAAGCTGATCCAGCCATCAAGTTCTGGCTCGGGAAGGGCCAGTTCATTGCCGTTACCATCCATCAATGCATCGGCAGTATAATACTGGAGGTACTGGGTAAAATAGAGCCCTGGGCCTGCAGGCGGACCGCCATCCATGAATGAGGTAAATCCCAGGTTGACCGCCGGGAGTTCATAGGCCATGGCAGACGGTACGAACAAGACCGATGCTGCACAGAACAGCATCACCTGCCTGGTTAAATTACTTTTTTTCATTTTTTCTCCTCCCCCTTCTCATCATAACGTTGTAGCAGTTTCCTGGTAACGGATTTGTCATTTTTGAGGATTTTTGCCCCCCTGGTTATCTTGCATAAACTGATGCGATATTCTGCAGCGATATCCCTTTGCGTCCTTCCGGCATGGAGATCTTTCAGCAACTGCCAGCGAAGGGAGATATCTTTTTTTTCACTCGGTGTTAGAATTTCCTCAAGAAACCTGTTCATGAGTGTGGTGTCGTCAATATCGGCAAGTATTTGTGCCAGTTCGTATGATGAATTCATAATCGCCTTCGTTTCTGTGTGTAGAAACGGTATGTTTATAGCAAATATTATTTATTTGTCAATTGGTCATCTTCTTTGAAAGTACTCGACGTCATTGCCTTGCCCGAATGACTCTTCTTATGTAATTGTGGTTGGTTGCCCGGAAGGTGCAAAAAGAGAAACATCTCTGTGGAAAATGACAGTCATGCAACAGCTGCCCTCAAAAAGTATAAACAGAACCTTCTGGTGTCGCCTCCTTGTTGGTCACAAGGGAAGAGAGGTGAAGGGTAATGTGTCTGTTTTCTTTTCTTTGCTCAACCGCGATACTGCCGCGTCCTGTTTCCGGACCAAAAAGAAAACGTTTACCATACCATTGATTTCCCCTTGCCACTTTAAGGAGACATTTCTTGTCCGGCCATGGGATTGTCAATTGCTCACCTTGACGTATAAAACCATACATCAGGTCTTGTTGGGAATCAGCGGCAATCAGCTTGATAAAACTCTGCTGCCTGGTGGTTCCTTTATCAACGATCGTTATGGTTCTGGTGGTAGAGTAGCGAGAATCCTGCCAGAGTAATTCTGTGAGGGGCAGTGGTTGTACTGCAGGCTTGGTGGTTGTAAATGTATACTGATCAAGTAGTCGGGTCAGTTGTGGTGCTGTGCTGAAGCTCTTTTGCTGCTTTTGGATACTAATGTTTGGTCTGGCAAGCCACGTGTGAAAGTCATATGATTGGACAATTGATCGCCATTTAGGGTGGGCAGCTGCTATCTGTGCATGTACGGCCAAGATACGCAGCATATCTTCGGGTGTCTCGATGGTGCTGAGTAAGGAAAAATCAGCGCGGAAACTCTTTATGGCTGCAATGGATTGGGGCCCGAAAATACCATCAATCTTTCCCGTAGGGAATCCGATGGTCGCAAGGTGGAGTTGTGCTTTTTTGAGGATTTCGTGGTTGAAGTGATTAAAGTCAATGGCCTTGAATATCTGGCGGTGTTGACCTGTGACCGTAGAACGAGTCTGACTTGAGCTGGATATTCTGGTTTTTCCTGTGGAGCGGCTATGAAAAAGAAAAAGGAGGAGGACGACGAGTACGAGACAGGCAACTGCGGCCAGCAGGAAAATGCTAAATTGATTACTAGAGAGTACTGTGGGAGATGACGTGTTTCGTTTTGCATCGTCAGGATGCAGGGTACCTATATTGCCAAGGGCAAGTGTGTAGGCGTTGTTGATTTCCTGCATCTTTTTAGCCGCTTTGGGAGCAAGTTTGGGATTTTGAGCGTGAAGATCGGGGTGCCATTGTGCAGCAAGTTTTCTATAGGCCTGTTTGACATCACCACGGGTTGCCTGGCTGTCAAGTTTGAGGATCTGCAGGGCAGTTCGAAGATTCATGGCGCAGAGGTTGCCGTTAAGGGGTGCCTGTTTTGAGTTGGGGGTGAGCTGTCATCTGTTGAGAGGTTTTTTGGGTTTTTCGAATGCTGAAGGTACCCTTTTAACAGAAAAAAAGTTCAAGTTCTTGATCTTTAGGGCTAAGTTTGCAAGAATATAAATAGTTGGCAGGGAGAGTCGACAGCAATATGTGCCAAATTTCTGTTGATCGGCTGTCTTGTCGTATCCGAGCATCTTGTAGCATCAGGGGGAGAAGGTGAGCAGCTATGGCGAATTCGCACCACATTTGTACCACTGTAAAAAACAGGTGCGAATCCATTCCAGTTCATTATTTTCTTTGCCTGTGCCTCGCCTGTTTTTTTTGTACCGGCTGTTATCCCCCTGATGATGAGAAGCAAGACCCGAAAGTAAAACCAGTCGGTAGTATCAGCGGTGATCAACTGCCAAAGGTACTGCTGGTGAATTCCTACCATTTTCATTTTCCCTGGACCAGCGGAATAACCTGTTCCATTGCAGCATTGTTTAAAGTGCCACTCAGTGAAGAGGGCAGGGCTCTCAACGGGCCTGACAGGTTGGTTAATTTGAAAATAATCTACATGGACACCAAGCGCAATACTGACGAAGCTTTTGTCAGAACTGCAGCCTTGCACGCAAAACAGGCGATAGAGCGATGGCAGCCTGATCTGATTATCACCTCCGATGATAATGCCGCAAAATACCTTGTCGTTCCCTACTATAAAGACAGTGATATACCGGTTGTTTTTTGCGGTATTAACTGGAGCGCTGCAGAATATGGATTTTCCGCTTCTAATGTTACCGGTATGGTCGAGGTGCAGTTAATTGATCAGCTCTTGGATATCATGAGAAAATATGCCCAAGGTGATCGGGTAGCCTTTCTTAAAGGGGACGACAGCTCAGCCAGGAAGGAAGCCCGGTTTTTTGAGGAGTATTTAGGAATCCAGCTTGATAATCGATTTGTTGTATCCTTTGCCCAGTGGAAGGAACAATATATTTTGCTTCAGGATGAGGCTGACATGATTCTGGTCGGTAATTGGGCCGCCCTTGATGACTGGGATGAAGGGCAGGCCCTGCAACTGATAGCCGAGCACACCGCTGTACCCACTGGAAACTGGGACCAGTGGATGGCATCCTACGCTCTGGTAACCCTTGCCACCAAACCGGAAGAGCAGGGAGCATGGTCTGCGGAAAAGGCGTTGCAGATTTTGCAGGGGATGTCGCCAGCGTCCATTGGAGTCGCGCACAACAAAAAAGTGCGAGTCTATTTGAATATGAAGCTTGCCGGGAAACTTGGCATTACCTTTCCCATGCCTCTCGTTAATCAGTCGATACTTGTGGAATGATGAAATTACCTCAATCTCTTTTGTTTCGTTTGCTAAGCGTTATTGCAGGAGCATTTTTGCTCATGGCTGTGATTATCCTGTATTTTAGCGAAAGGAAACTGGTTGAAATTGTCGACCAGGAACAGGAACTGATCTATTCGGAAAAGCTGACAGCTATTATCAGTACCTTAGATTTGAACAATGATAAGCTGCTTGAAACCGGCATTGTAGAGGCATATAAAGAGGGCTTTCAGGAAATGGCCCTGCAGTCATTACGATCAATTTATTACCACACCAATCAATCGCCTGGCTATCCAGTCATTGTCAATTATCGTGGCGGTATTGTTCTCCATCCCACCCTCCCTGCTGGGGATATGTCAGTTGCAGGGGAAGAGGTGATCCGTAAGGCTATTTCAATGGAACACGGTTCGCTGGAGTATGTATACCGTGACGGCGAGGAAAAATGGTGCGTATTTCGGACCTTTTCGCCATGGGAATGGGTTGTCCTGTTCTCTGTACCCAAAGAATACAAATATCGGAAAGTCATCCAGTTTAAAAGAGAGATCAGTGGCCTGCTTCTTTTTATCTGTGCGCTGGTCCTGGCTGTTATTTCCTTGCTGCTTTACCACGTCATCAAACCTATCATCAAACTCTCCAAGGCATCGAGGGCAATTGCAGAGGGTGATCTGCAGATAGAACTCAAGGATGAAAGAAATGATGAGGTCGGGGAACTGACCCGAAATTTTATGCTCATGCAGGAGGCAGTAAAAAAACAGCTTACCGATTTTGCACAGCAGAATGTGGCGTTAAAAGATGAAATGAAGCAGCGAAAACAGGCTACTGCAGCCCTTGTCGAAAGTGAACGGCGATACCGGGAAATTTTTAATACCCGAACAGACGCTATTTTTCTTATCGATGCAAATACAGGAACCATAGCCGATGTGAACAAGGGGATGCTGGCAATGTTCGGTTGCACCTATACACAGGCACTGCAGATGCAGGTTAAGAGCCTGATTCCAGACGCGCATCCCTTTTCCTTTAGGGGTGGACAACGGAAGGTGATAAAGGCCATCAATGAAGGGCCGCAGACATTTGAGTGGTTGGGAAAAAAAATGACCGGGGAAATATTCTGGATTGGAATTTCCTTAAAACTGACCAAGTTTGATGGCACACATTATCTGCTTGCAGTGGCAAGAGATATTAATGAACGGAAGGTTGCGGTGCAGGCCCTGGAGGAAGAACAGGAAAGGTTAGCAGTAACCCTGCGCAGTATTGGTGATGGTGTCATTGCAACTGATGAGCATGGTAAGGTGGTGTCGCTCAATAATGCGGGCGAAAAATTAACCGGTTGGGAGCAGGACCGTGCCAGGGGAAACCACTTCAGTGAGATTTTTACCATTGATGATGTAGATGGGGCGGGTACTGAACAGCAACCGATCATAGACCAGTTGATTGCCGGCACTTCTATACAGAGGGATAAAATTGTTTTGGTGAATGTCCACGATCAGGGAAAAAGGAGTGTTGCACTCAGTGGTGCACCTATCCTTGGCCGGGATAAAAAGGTATATGGTGCGGTTATAGTGTTTCGCGATATCAGTGATGCACTGAAGATCGAAGCGGAGATGCTGAAGGTCAAAAAGCTTGAATCCATAGGAATACTGGCTGGCGGTCTGGCTCATGATTTTAATAATATAATTTTTGGCATCCAGGGAAATATCAACCTGGCCCTCACTACCCTTGACCCGCACAGCAATGTCGTGCGTTATCTTGAAGCAGCAGATAAAGCCACTGTAAGAGCTGCTGACCTGACCCAACAGTTGCTCACCTTTTCAAAGGGTGGGGAACCTGTAAAAAGGATAATTTCCCTCAAGGGGCTGCCTGATGAAGCTGCACGGCTTGTTCTTGGAGAAAGCAAGATCAAGCTGTCCTGCAGCTATGAGAGTAATTTGTTAGCAGTGGAGGCGGACAGCAACCAGATTTCCCAGGTCATTCAAAATATTGTTACCAACGCAGTCCAGGCGATGGATGATGAAGGCGTCATTACCATTACCTGTGATAACCATGTCGAGGAGGACACTGCTGATCGTATACTGAATCCGGGGCAGTATGTGCATATTGCCATTAAAGACCAGGGAAACGGTATTCCGTCAGGAGATCTTGATAAAATTTTTGATCCTTATTTCAGCACCAAACAAATAGGGCAGGGGCTGGGGCTGGCTATCTGCCATTCAGTGGTTAAAAATCATGGCGGACTGATTGCTGTACAATCTGTTGTGGGGCAGGGAACCACCTTTCATCTCTACCTGCCGGCAGTTGAGCTGTTGTCGGAGCAGGGAGCTGTCGCAGAAATTCGATCCGGTGATGCGGCTGAACAGAAGAAAAGTGTTTTAATCATGGATGATGAAAGAATGATCCGTGACCTGGTAACAGAAATTTTGATGTCGTCATCTTGATACTTGTTGTCATCACATTTATAAGTTATCTTCTTTTTGATCTGCGCAGCTCCATACAAGATGAACAAGAGGGTGAC